>JAKAXI010000111.1 GCA_021816665.1 Bacillota bacterium
GTGGGCGAGACTGCGCCCAAGTGTCGATTTGGATCACATAGCGTGGGCGAGACTGCGCCCAAGTGTCGATTTGGATCACATAGCGTGGGCGAGACTGCGCCCAAATGTCGGTTTCGACCACATACGCGCGCCGTGACGTACGAAGAGATTGGTGCCACCATGTCACCATGTCACCATGTCACCATGTCACCATGTCACCATGTCACCATGTCACCGAGTGCTGGTGCCGTGACGTATCCATTGCTTGAGCAGCACTCATACTGCTTTTAGACATCACCGAACTCCGAGAGAAGGGGCGGCAACTCGCGATCAACTCGATGCTCATTCAGACTGCGGGTCATCCGGACAAGTCCGTGCAGTATATTGTAGAAGCAGACGCGATTTCTGTGCCTTCTGCTAAAGCCAGACCCGTCGCGTAATCCGTGTGGGTGCAATTTGCAGTGGCGAAGAACTGCAGAGTGTGGTACAAGACAATGGACAGGGTTGGAACCTCGACTCTAGCGAACACACGTTGGGTACCCGAATTATCGAAACCCTAGTGACGAAGGATTTGAACGGAAGTATTGACTACGCAGTCGACGGCGGGACGCGTAATAGCGTTTGCTTCCCGTTCACTAGCAGCGCCGCGAACTGAATACAGGCAGATGATCCCGTACGTGAGAGCGTACCACGCGGTACCACCGATGGGGCAATGCGCGGCCACCTCAAACCGTGCAAAATCTCTCAGGTTCAATAGCGTCGGGGAATGCCACTCTGGAAAAGCCCGTACCGGTCTAGGAAAGCCCGTACCGGGCTACCGACGGGGTAACTGCGAGCAACGTTTCGCTTGCAGAGGAACTCTCAGGTCAACCGACAGAGACATGCGAGGGGTACGCCGCCTGCATGTCTTTTTCTTGTGCATGAACAGCGGTGCGAGAAGGGGCACACAGTTGGGGGACCATTGAGGGGGGGAGTGCCGGCATGTCATTCACAAGCATTCGTGAGTTAGTAGGATTGGCGGAGACCCGTGGATTGCGCATTTGCGACTTGATGATTGAAGTCGAGTCTGAGCAGTCCGGACTGCCGCGTGAAGAAATTTTGGCACGGATGCACAGCCAATTTGACGTGATGGAAGCGGCTGTCCGAAAGGGAACGGGCGAACCCGTTCGGTCGCGCACAGGACTGACCGGCGGAGACGCTTTTCGCGTCCATCGAAGAGTACATGAAGAAAGCGGTTTCCTCGGATCGCGTCCACACCGCGCGATGGCGTACGCTCTGGCCGTTTCCGAAGTCAACGCGGCCATGGGGCGCATCGTAGCGACACCCACAGCTGGGTCAGCCGGCATTTTGCCGGGTGTCCTCGTTTCTGTGCTCGACGAAGGTCGATACAGCCGCAATGAGGTCGTGAGCGCGCTGTTTACGGCAGCGGCGCTTGGGCTCGTGATCGCAAATGCAGCCTCAATCTCTGGAGCAGCGGGCGGGTGTCAGGCGGAGGTTGGCTCTGCCACAGCCATGGCAGCCGGGGCCTTGGTTGAACTAGGTGGGGGAACGCCGACTCAGGCTGGGAACGCTGTGGGCTTGGCGCTGAAAAACTCCCTTGGCTTGGTCTGCGATCCCGTTGCAGGTCTCGTCGAACTTCCCTGCATTGTCCGCAACGGTTTACACGCGGTAACGGCCTTAGCTGCAGCGGACATGGCTCTGGCCGGGGTTCCTTCGATCATTCCGCCAGATGAAGTGATCGCTGCCATGAACAGCATTGGTCACGCGATGCCGGACGAATTGCGTGAAACGGGGATAGGCGGTTTGGCCGGAACTCCGACGGGTCAGTCGTTGAAGGAGTTGATCTTCGCGTCCAACCCAAACGCACCGGGTCTCGCCGCAGCTACACCTTGCCGGACAGCTCCAAGTGTTCCGGAGGTCACAGTCGGGAGGAGTGGCGCATGAAGTACCACAGCGCGTTCGAGATCATCGGTCCAGCCATGGTCGGTCCGTCAAGCTCTCATACTGCTGGCGCCGTTCGAATCGGCAACGTAGCGCGACAGGTGCTTGGTGAAACCCCGGTGGAAGCCGATTTCATGTTGACGGGATCCTTTGCAGAGACGTACCGCGGCCACGGCACAGACGTGGCACTGCTCGCCGGGATTCTCAGTCTCACTACCGAAGACGAGCGTGTGCCTGACGCACCGCAACTTGCGAGCGATGCGGGGCTCAGGTACCAATTTCGCACCGGCTCACTTGGCTTTTATCACCCGAATACCGTGTCGGTCTCACTGCGAGGAGCGACTACTTCGACGTCGCTCATCGCCAGTTCTTTTGGCGGCGGAAAGATAGAAGTCCAAGAGCTCGAAGGACTACCGGTGCGCCTGTCCGGCGAACGGCCGACGCTCGTGCTCTACCACCGTGACAACAAAGGATTTCTCGCAGCGGTCTCGCAGACTTTGCACAGCAATGGGTACAACATCGTGCGGTTGAACCTCGAACGGCAATCTCGAGGCGGTGATGCAATCACGGCGGTAGAGGTTGACGACGATGTGGACAGCGCACTCCCAGCGCAGTTAAAGGCCAACATCCCAGGGTTGCGAGATGTGCGGATCGTGCGCACCTTGTAGTTGCGAACTTACTAGTCTGGATTTCAGTAAACGTAAAGCAGGCAGGATGAGTGGCGGTCTCATCCTGCCTTTTGTTGTGCCTGCGAGGTTTTGTTTTCCGCTCGAAAGGAGGCTGTACGGTGGTGGCGGTGTTGGGCGATTTTGTGTCCGCCGCAGGCACATTGCTAGTTTATGAAGCCGCGCGTTTCTAGTAACGGACAGATGTGGATGTTTGAAATCGGGAGACTTTGGCACAACGACGGCTGACCTTTGTCCAATCACTTTCAGACCAAATACATAGGTTACAAGAAAAAACGGAGGTGATGAATATGCCAAAGGAGAGCGCCCTCGCCAGGGAGTTGCAGCAAATCCGAGAAGCGAAAACTCGCCAGTTCAGTCAAGGAACAAAGGGTGCGAGTAAAACGGCGATGTCTGTGAAATCGCTGATCGAGCCCGCTGTGAGCGAGTTCGTCGAGGCTGACGAGGCACTGACGATCCAGTCAGCCCCGGCTGCTTCTTACTTCATTGCACTGGGGCTCGCATACGTCTGCAGAGTTGAAGTCTCTGCGACGAGCACTGAGGGTTCTGTGTCAATCACCGGCGATCCGAATTTCACGCAATCCTACTCTTTTAATCCAGACGCCATCGACAAGGCTGCCTTGCGGCGTCAGGTCAAAGACGGTCTACTCGCATGGTACAAGAGTTGTTTTTCGTAGGTTGATAGACTCAAACCCACACTGGTTGAGAGAGCGACAAGTAGGATATAGCAAACTCGCAAGGAGGGAGGGAAAGAGACATGCCGTACTACAACAATCTTGCGATTCTCTGTCGACTGGCTCCGGGTTCGCCAGTGTCCATCTGGTTCGACCACAGCGGGTTTATTACCACCTACTTTCAGTTCACAAACGATCACCAGGCGGCGTTCTCGGGTGGTGCTTTGGGCGGCGGACTGACGTATATCAACGTCAATCAGCTCGTCGCCGTCAAGGTCGGAGTCTAACTATTTCGTTTGACTCTACAAGGTAAATCCCGCAAGGAGGGAGGGTACAACACATGCCATACTACAACAATCTTGCGATTCTCTGTCGACTGGCTCCCGGTTCGCCAGTGTCCATCTGGTTTGACAACAGTGGGTTTGTCGCTACCTACTTCCAGTTTAGCAACGGACAGCAAGCGGCGTTCTCTGGTGGCGGTCTTGGCGGCGGCTTGACGTATATCAACGTCAATCAGCTCGTTGCCGTCAAGGTCGGTCATTAACTCCTTTGAAAGTATCTCGATAGAATGGGCTGCCCAAAGGCATATGCCTCGCGGACAGCCCATTCTCATGCGAAAACCCGAGAGCGGAGGACGATAATTGGCACTACCTCACCACGTGTACTGACAGTCCAGCCATGACCCTCCGCTTGTTCGATGGAGCTTCATCTGTTCGTTCCATCCGGATCAGGTCAATGCGGTCCACCCCTGGGAAACGCGTTCTTTCATTCCCTAATTCCGCGGCGTTTTCCTGCATCGACTCCACATATAGAGTGGTCCCTCCGACCTCCATGAAAAACGAATCCGAACCCTGAAAATGGCGACGTTCAGGGGTGCAAGCATGTTCGGAGAAGTAATCGTTCCACCCATTCAGCCACGCATCAACATCACGCGTGACAACGTGTGCGCCTCCCATTTTATAGATTTGTTGAGAGGGAATTGCTCCCGTCTGTTGCAAGTCGAATGCGCGTGTCGAGTCGTCGTTTTCCCATTCGATCACGAACGGCAGCATGGCCTCGCCTCTTTCGACTTCACTGCCATCGAAGCTGCGTGGGAAAAGCATCTTCCAACGCACGGTAGTTCCATCCGGTCGCTTGCGACTGGCGTCGACTGGACCAACGAAAGAAAGCCCGCGTTGTTGCCAAGAGCGCGCCATACGTTCCATCTGACTGGTGCGAACTGCGAACAAACTGCCGCCTTCGCCAAAACTCAGGCGCAGCTGGGCGAGGCGACCGAAAGCTGAAGTCGCCGCTATGGCTGTGTCTCTGACACCGAGCCACTCAATGTAGGACAGGCCAAAATAGGACAACGCGTTATAGGTGCCCCATGCGCTATGCTCGCCTCCGGACACAGTATTCACACCGAATTCTCGTTCAAAGTCCTTGCGAACTCCATTCGGGTCATGTACCACGTGGACGATGTGGTCAAGTGCCAGATCGGTATGCGCCGCAACCTCATCAGCCATGGTTTAGGACCTGTTTGAGTCTGGTTTCTGTAATACTTCCGTGCGAAGTGTCCCAGACTGCTGCTTTGTTCTGCACCAGGATCGCTTGTGGAGATTGGTGACGGACATGCAGGTCGTTTGCAACCTGATTGGAAACTGGCCGCGATTCAATGACCTTCACCATTACGTAATCCGTGTTGGAGTTGGGGGTTCCACTGAGATATGCCTGAAATTCCCTGAAAGCCCGAGCGCTGATCGGACAAGTAGTGCTATGCTTAAATACTAGGGCGGGTCGTTCGTTCGACTTTTGCAGCACCTGTTGCCACTCAGCGAGGCTTGTTACTTCTTTGTACTGAAGCATCTGTAAGTCCTCCTTCTGCCTTGGCTGGCTTCACACTTCAGTATACCAGCAGCGGCAGCAGCAGCGGGTGGACAAGCGCGTTTGACCGACCTCCCAGAATCAGACGCGTGCACACGGTCAGGTCTCGGCATATGGTGTTACGACCGGTGTTGACGCAGAAAAGGGGTCTCACTATGTGGGAAAAGCTTTCGACGAAAGTTGTCCACTTGCCTGATACCAGAGGAGAATCGGAAGTGCTCGGTTCCATCACCCCGCCGATCTTTCAGACCTCCACGTTCGTATTTGAATCTGCCGAACAAGGGGGCAAGCGCTTTGCAGGAGAAGAAAGCGGTTACATTTACAGCCGCTTGGGTAACCCGACTACCAATCTGCTCGAAGAAGCCGTCGCTGACCTCGAAGGTGGGGAGGTTGGAGTCGCGTTTGCGAGTGGTATGGCAGCCATTTCGGCAGTCCTTGTCGCTCTTGTCAAGACAGGGGACCATGTCCTTGTTTCCCGCGGCGTCTACGGTTGCACCTATGGGTTGCTCGACATGTTGCACGAGCGCTTTGGCGTAGAGTACACAATGTCCGATTTAGGCACCGAAGATGCCGTGCGCGGTGTCGTGAAGCCGAACACCAAGGTGATCTATATTGAGACGCCGATCAACCCTACGATGGAATTGGTGGATATAGCTGCATGCAGTCGGGTTGCGCGTGAAATTGGCGCCACGGTCGTGGTCGATAACACATTCGCCACACCTGTACTGCAACGCCCGATCGAATTGGGGGCAGACGTCGTCGTGCACAGTGCAACGAAGTACCTTGGCGGGCACGGTGATGTCATCCTAGGTGTAGCAGTAGGTCCACGTGAACTGATGTCGACAATCCGACTGACGACGCAGAAGGACATCGGCGGGGTTGCGGCCCCGTTTAACGCATGGCTGGTGTTGCGGGGGATGAAGACGCTTGAACTTCGAATGAAGCGACACATCGAGACGGGGCTGACGATTTCCGAACGGTTGTCCGAGGACGCAGCTGTGGAGCAGGTCTACTATCCCGGGTTGAAGAGCTTTCCGCAACGCGAGTTATATCTGCGGCAGATGTCTGGGGCCGGAGGTGTGATCGGTTTCATTTTAAAGGGAGGATACGTGGCAGGCGTCCAGTTTATGAACAGACTTCAGCTCTGTAAACGAGCGGTGTCGCTCGGTGAGGTGCATACGTTAGTGCAGCACCCGGCAAGCATGACGCATTCGCCCGTACCGCGGGAAGTGCGCGAGTCAATGGGGATTTCCGACGGACTGATCCGGTTGGCTGTAGGCATTGAAGACGCAGAAGACATCTGGAACGATATCGAACAGGCGCTGGCTTTCACAGCCAATTAGGGTTACAGGGGCAAACAACCTGCCTATTGAGAAACGGAGAATTGGAACAGCGGGTCTGCACGCGAAGACATGGGCAGGCCCGCTTTCATTGAGAATGGCGTCAGC
>JAKAXI010000112.1 GCA_021816665.1 Bacillota bacterium
GATTCCCCGTGGAGCGGCACCTCCCAAACCGGCTCCACACACAAGGTGGGTAAAACCGTGGCGCAGGTAGAGAGGTTGAAGTTCCGCGCAATGGGAACAGACGCCGAGATCATCATCGCAGACAGCCACCTGCCTGCTGCCGAAGCTCGGCTCGACATACTCGCGGCGAAGGCGGAAATTGATCGCCTTGAATTGCTCATGTCGCGCTTTATCCCGACCAGTGACATCTCCCGGCTGAACGACAACCCGGGCGAGTTTGTCCCCGTCGCCAACGAAACAGCTCAGGTGCTGCTGCTGGCCGAGCACGCTTGTCGCGAGACGAACGGCTTGTTTTCCCCAGGTCTCGGCGTCTGGATGGAGCACTACGGCTACGACCGTCCGTACGGTCGCGGCCTCAACCGCGACACTGACGAATCTGCACCGCGGACACGAGAGCGATCAGCCGAGAGGACACAGCCGCGATCCCGCGAGGGAGTGCAACCGCGCCCCGCAGTCAACCCTATGGCCGATCTCGCTACTCGCCTCGGCCGCGGGTACGTCCCGTACACCGTCGGCACGGGTGGGCGGTTTCGCCTGGAACCCGGCTACAAGCTTGATCTCGGCGGGATCGCGAAAGGCTGGATTGTCGAGCAAGCCGCCGACGTGCTGCATCGACGTGGTCACCACAACTTCGTCTGCAGCGCGGGCGGCGACATGGTGTGCGCCGGGCATGAAGGCGATCGGCCGTGGGCCGTCGCGATCACCAACCCGACCGAATCAGCCGGCCCATCTCCGACTTCGGGCTCCCCGCCCCCGATTCTCACACTGTCCGTCGAGTCGTCAGCTGTAGCGACGAGCGGCACTTACCACAGGCGTTGGACTCAGGGCGAGACAGTTCGCCACCACATCCTCGATCCACGCACAGGCCAGCCCGCCGAGTCGGACCTCGTCTCGGCAACGGTCATCCACGAACGCTTGACCGCCGCGGAAGTGGCTGCGAAAGTCGTGCTGTTACTCGGACGCGAGGAGGGGCTGCACTGGCTGGAGAGTGTGCCCCACCGTGGTTGGGTCGCCGTAACAACAAGCGGAGAGGTGTTGCACGCGTGGCAGTGAACGGGATCGGTGTCGTGGCATGGGAGCCTAGGCCGCGTGACTTGGGCCCGGGGCCTTTGCCGACACTTTCGGTCGGTGGCGCCGCCCGTGGGCGATACACTACCGCCGACCCCGCTAGCCTCGCCGACACTTTCGATTGGTGCCTGTCGGCTGTATCGCCAAAGTGGCGGTATGCCTGGCGTTGCGCCACTTTGGCCGTCTCGTGGACGCCTTCGACCGTGATTGCGCCACTTTGGCGGTAACGATTGTGGTCCATCAGCCTGTACGCCAAAATGGCGCTGTCGCCACACAACCGACGCTCGTTTACGCCACATTGGCGTTACGGGCACAGTCGCCGAGCCGATAGCGCCACTATGGCGTAATCCTCAACGTGATCCCGGCGATTAACGCCACTATGGCGCAATTTCCACAAGTGGCCCCGGCAATACCGCCATTATGACGATACACGGTCCGTCATCGGAATGATTGCGCCATTTCGGCGGTATGGCAACGCGAGCGGAGTCCATTACGCCAATATGGCGTTACGTCCAGCAACTGCATCATCGTTAACGCCACTATGGCGGTAACCGGACAATGGACCGCTATGTTTGCGCCAAAGTGGCGGTAAGGCCATCGTTGCGCCAATATGGCGAGAGCCAAATACTCATCCAGCCGCTCCCTCTCACATCCGCGCAGCGGTTCCGACAATCACATCCGCGCAGCGGCTCCCCCTAACGTCCACGCACCGCCACAGTCGGTCGCTCCCGCCCCGCCGCACACCGAGCAACCAGCCTTGCCGCCTCGGCATGATACTCACACAGTCTCAGCCATCCTTCGCTCTCTACGGTGGATCCGGAAGTGCAGCAGCTCGTACGCGAGCGGCACGATGACCAGGGTCAAAATCGTCGAGGTGAACAGTCCGCCAATCACGACGATTGCTAGCCCTTTTGAGATGAGCACGCTCTGCCCTGCACCAAGCGCAAGCGGCAACAGCGCACAAATAGTCGCGACAGCCGTCATCAAAATCGGTCGCAGGCGCGTCGTCCCCGCCTCGAGCAACGCCTCGCGTACGGTCATGCCGCGGCCGCGCTGCTGTTCGACGCGCTGGATGAGCACGATTGCGTTGGTGACCACGATGCCCATCAACATGAGGATCCCGATGAGCGACGACACGCTGAGCGGCACGCCAGCGATGAGTGAGCCGAAGAACGCCCCGATCAGCGCCACCGGCATCGAGAACAAAATCGCGAGTGGTGCTGACCAGTCTCCGAACAAGATCAGCATCACCATGTAGACGATCCCAACCGCCACCAGAATCGCTTCAATCAGCTGCGTAAAGCTCTGACTCTGCTGCAGTGCGCCAGAGGACTGCGCGACCGTGACGTTTTTCGGGAGGTTGAGCTTGTGAATGGCTGTCAAAGCGCTCTTCAACACGTGATTCGTCTTCTGCGTCGTGTAATCTGCCGTGATCTCGGCGTAGGTCTGCCCGTTTTCGTGCAGGATCGACGTCGGCGTCTGCACTTGTGAAACAGTGGCGATGTCGCCGAGGGTGAGCGCCTGCCCGGTTGGCGCCGTCACCGGCAGGTTGCGGATGTCCGTCAGTGTGGACAAGCTTGGCTGCTGCATCGTCGCTTCGAGCGCGTACTGTTGCCCGCCAATTGTGACGGACCCGATGTTTTGCTGTGACAAGTAGTTACGAACGTCTCCCGCAACCTGTTGCGCTGTCAGACCATACTTGGCGGCCTCGGCGAGGTTCGGTGTGACGCTAATCTGCGCTTGAGTGGTCGCGAGGTTGCTGGCGACGTTCGCAAGCCCGGGGAAGTGCTGCAGGCGATTCGTGATCTCAGTCGTCGCATTCGCGATCGCAGCTGGGCTCCCGCCCTTGACGACGATGTCAAACGCCGTCGTGCCACCGCCCGTGGACTGGCCTTTTACCTGGATCGTCGCGCCGTTTGTCGCGAGCGGCGCCACCTGGTTGCGGGCCTTGGCGAGAAACGCGTTGACGTCGGCAGTTTGCGTTAGGGCGACCGTGATCGAAGCGGTGTTTGTGTTGTAAAGGCCGGAGCCACCGCCGTACGGACTTCCACCGCCGACAGTCGTGTTGACCCGCTGGATGTCGGCCTTGTCACGGCGCAGTGCGCTTTCCACTTGCTTTGCCTTGTTGTTCGTCACCGAAATCGGCGTCCCGACTGGCATTTTAATGGCGATGCTCGCAGTCTGCTGCAGTGAGTTTTGAATGAAGGTACTGCCGACAAGCGGCAGAATGAGAATGGAAGCGATCATCGCGACTGCTGTACCGAGTGACACAATAAGCTTATGGCTCAGCGCCCAGTTCAGCGCACCACGATACTGCTTCTGCCAGCCGCGCAGTTGGTCGGGGTGCAACGCGGCCTCGCGCGCCACCTGCTCAACATCCGGCCGCAGCCATCCATCTCTGCTTCCAAGACCACTCGCATCGCCCGTCCCACTCGACGCACTGGCGGCGGCCAACTCGCCAACTGCCCCCGCCACGATACCTGCACCAGCGGGAGCAACTGCATCCACTGCGACACCTTTACCGGGCCTGCGCACGACGAACAGCCAGGCCAAAATGGGCACCACCGTGAGAGCGACAAACAGCGAACTGACCAGCGAGCAGACAACCGTCAGGGCAAATGGGTAGAAGATCTTCCCGACAATCCCGCCGACCAGAGTCAGCGGCAAGAACACCGCGATCGTCGCCAGTGTCGACGAGAGAATCGCGTTACCGACTTCCGCGACGGCAAACTCAATCAACCGCTTGCCAAAGCCGTAGCCCTGCCGCCACGTGCGGAAGATGTTTTCGATCACGACGATGCTGTCGTCGACGACCCGCCCAGTCGCAACCGCCAGGCCGCCGAGCGTCATGATATTGAGCGTGATGCCAAGGCGAGAAAGAAGAATCATCGTCGTCAGGATGGAAAGTGGGATGGATACAATCGCGACCAGTGTCGTGCGCGCGTTGCGCAGGAACAGCAGAATGACGACAACCGCGAACAGGGCGCCGAGTAGCGCTTCGTGCAAGACGTCGTTGACAGACGACGTGATCATCTGAGAGGCGTCAAACAACGGTACGACGTGGACACTCGCAGGCAACTGTGGCTCGAGAGCTGCGAGCTGTTTGTCGAGGGCCTTGACCACCGTCACAGTGTTGGCGGTCTCAGACTTCGTCACAGAGACAAGGATACTCGGTTCCCCGTTCGTGCGGTTGATGCTGTGACCACTTGGCGGCTGCAACGAAACCGACGCGAGGTCAGACAGCGGAATGGTGGACAGGGTCGTGGCGGTCGCGGTCGAATTCCCACCGGGTGAAGTACTGCCTGCCCGCGTCTCAACGCTAACGCCAGTCCCGGTTACCCCCGCAGATACACCGCCCGAACCAGCGACCTGCTTCAGTTTCTGTGCAAGCGAAGTCAGAGTCTGAGAGAGTTTGGTTTGCGCCTGTTGAAGCGCCGGAATCTCCGACTGAAGCTGTGCAATCGTCTTCGGGTCCTGCTGGGTCTGCGGCAGGGCTAGTTCCTTCGCAAGCGTGAGCTGAGCCCCAAGGAGCTGGCCCTGCACCTGCTGCAGCTGTGCGAGCACCTGATTCTCCGCCTGCACGATGCCAAGGCCCTGGCCGACCTGGCCGACACCTGACGCGACCTTGCCAATCGATTGACCCATTTGGCTGAGGCTCTGTCCGATTGACTGTTGCAAAGCGGCAGACGGATTGCTCGGCAGTGCGATCGGAAGCTTGCGGATGGCATCGAGCGAAGTTAGCGTCGCTTTCAACTGAACAGGCTGAACCTTGCCATTTGTCGTCGTGGACCCGAGCGGCGTCGACCCCGTATCTGCCTGTAGCGACTGCAGCACCTGCGCGAGGCTGAGGTTGTAGTGGCTCAACTTGGCCGGATCGAACTGGATCACGACGTTGTCCGCCTCTGCCCCACTTGCGCTGACGGTTGCCACGCCTGGCGCTCCCTGCAGAGCCGGAACGATCTGGTTGTTGACCACGCCCTTGAGCGCACTCTGTGACAGCTTGCCGGACGCAACAGTTAACGCAAGCACTGGCGTGTTGCTAAAAGAGAAGGACTGAATCGACGGCGTTCCAGCAGTGGACGGCAACTGGACCTGGTTCACAATCTGCTGCACGTCCTGCTGCACCGTGTTGAGGTTGGCGTTCATACTCAACTGCAACTGGATCTCGGAGACGTTCGCGAGCGAGGTCGAAGTGATGTTTTGCACGTCTGTGGCACCGTTCAACGCCTTTTCAAGCGGTGCGGTGACATCAGTCGCCACTTGGCTCGGCGAAGCACCCGGGTACGACGTACTGATCGATAAAACCGGGATCGACAGGTTCGGCATCAGGTCTTCCTGCAGCCCAAACGCCGAGACCACCCCGGCAATGGCTACAAGCAATGCTAAAATGACGACTGCCACCGGATTGCGCAATGAAAACCTGGTCAAAAAACGCACGCGCCTTCAACACCCTTTCAACCCTGACGATGATTTCTGTTAGTTTGTTTCCAAGTCTAACGTTTTAATCACTAAAATACAACGCTGGTATGTCAACGAGCTGTGTCAACTCCGCTTCGGGACGGAGGTGCGTCTTGGCGACAGAAGTTCAGCTTCTCATTGTAAGACGGCGATGAAGTTGCTTTTGTTCGCCGTCCGCTTGCAACAACACAGCATTTGGGATAGAGTGCAACATGCGATTAGTCTATTAGAACTAGACAAGATGGTTCACATCGCGGTATCACGCTTTGCGAGGGAGTAATATACTGTAATTGAGTGTATAATTCAGAACTTACAGAGGTGGATGAACAATGGAACAATTATATGTGGTTTGGTATTCGAAGGGTGCTGGTTGGTCACCGAGTCCCAGCAAAACGAAGGTACAGGCAGAAACATACGCACTGACTCTGCAAGAACGCGGCTATGAAACGCGTATCGTCCAACTCGTCCACGCCAGCCTTGATGACATTGTCAACGGTTGATTCGACTACACTCAAAGGCCAATCGCCGAACTAGGGCGATTGGCCTCTAGTCAACCATGCCCGGGCGGGGGGGTACTGTCCGCGGCTACGGTGTTGTCGGACGCGGTCTGTTCACGGTGCGCCCCAGCGCGCCGGCGCCCCCAAGCGGCAGCCAGAAATCTTCTCGGAAACCGACCGTTGCCGAGTCCATACCACTTTGCGAAGTACAGAATAAGAATGGCGAGAGCTCCGAAAAAAAAGTCTGTACCGCTAGTCATCGTCATAATCATCTTTCTCGCAATCGCAAAGATGAGGATGTCGACCACTAGGTGAGGGTCTCGCTTGATCAACATCATCGCAACTTCCAGGCCGATCAAATAGAGCAGACCTTGATCGAGAAACTGCTGGAAGTTGTGGCTGCTAGTCACAGACAGCATGCCGTACAAGCTCGCGACCATCATCGCACCCGCTCCGACCACAGCGGGGATCAAGAGCA
>JAKAXI010000113.1 GCA_021816665.1 Bacillota bacterium
GATCTCGCCATTACCAGAACACCGTGGATGGTCGCTTCCGTTTGGACAATCGCGATCACATGCTCAAGCATCTCTTTGGGGTGCTTGTACCCGTAATTGACGGCCTGTGGCTTGGCGAATACGAGAAACTCCTGAATGATCGATTCAATCCGCTCGAGTTCCGAGAGCATAATGCTCGCGTACTCGGGGGGGACGGCGACAGTCGATGAGAACAGCTGAACAAACCCCTTCAGTGATGTCAGTGGGTTGCGGATCTCATGAGCAACTCCTGCAGCTAACTGGCCAATTACGGCCAATTTTTCTGACTTCATAATGAGTTCTTCAGTCCGTCGACTAACGTCGACATCGCGGCCGATGATAAATATGCCTGCGAGATCCCGACCACTGTACGCCGGTACGGCCTTAACGCCGAAGTTCGTCTCTCTGCCGGTTTTCGTTCGCAGCGTCACGTAAAGTCGTACGTCTGGAAACACACGCCGGTTAGAGCACTTCTGAAACCACAGTTCCGCATCCTGCCACGATTGCTCCGTGACCACGTCCCGAAGATGCATCTGCAACAGTTCATCCACAGAATATTCGAGCATCTCCGCAACCACTTGGTTGGCACGGACGATTCTCCCGTCTAAGTTGAGCAGGCAAATGGCAGCTGGGTTGTAGTCGACGAGCGAGCGATACACGCCTAGTGTCCGTTGAAGTTCCACAAAGTTGCGCAGATTGGTGCGATTCAGGGGAGAAAGCGGTACAGTCCGGAACTTGTCCATGGGTGGCTGCCACCTCCTTGAGGGTTGGGTAGAAACCGAGTTAGACCCATGTTGTTTCCGCACTCTATTCGACAGCTAGAGTATTTTCTCCTGCCCTAACCAGGATGCGCGACCCACAGACCCGCCCCGGTTCAGACACGGCGAGCCCCGATGTAGTGACTCGACCAATAGGGTGTGTTCATCGCAAGGATCTGTACCGCAGAACCTGATGCACTGATGAACTGACCACTTCCTATGTAAATGCCGACGTGCGATGCCCCCGGTCCGTAGGTGCTGAAGAAGACCAAGTCTCCTGGCAGCAAATCAGCCATGTAGACGGGCGTCCCTTCGTCGAACTGTTCGTATGAAGTGCGTCCGAGGTGAATCCCGAAGTGCGCGTAGACAAATTCGACATATCCACTGCAGTCAAACCCGTTCGGTCCAACGCCGCCCCACACGTACGGCGTACCGATGAACTCTTTTGCATAGTCCACGACCGAAAGGCCCCGCACCCCTGCCGCTACGACGCCCGTTGGCCCATTGCTGCTGCGACTGCTTAATCTCGAAGAACCGCCGCTGTTGGTTGCCGGAGTCTGCACAGGCATGTTGTGAACCCTCGGCGGTGCCGGATTCGGTCCATTAATGGTCAGGCGCTCGTCAATAGGCAGAACACTGTTGACCGTGAGGTGGTTCCACCGTTCGAGATGAGTCAGCGACACGTGGTACCGCTGGGACAGCGCCCACAAACTATCGCCAGAATGTATGGTCACATAGCGCAGTCGCGGTTTCTGCTTGAGATACCCCTGACGAAGCGTTTGCACGCGTGGCATCTGTCGCATCGATGCATCACTGATTCGGCTGTTCGAGGTGACACGGGCTGCGCGCACCTCTAATTTGGGAGTTCGGGGGTGAATTGAGAGGACGGGCTTGGAGGCAGGCTGTAATCGGAACGACGCCGCACGTTGTGCTCGCTTGTCGATCATGTGATTCGGTGCAAAAGCCAGTGCCGGAACAGACGCGAGGCATAGGGATGAGCCAATCACTGCTTTCCATGGACCTTTTCCCAGGCTTGGCAACTCGAGATCCGCTCCCTTCCATACCAATAGCGGCATTATAGGTGGCGGACAGGCAAAGCCGCAACGCACCCTTGTCCTGCACAGATACCTGGCGAAGCAGGGGCGGCCAAAAACAGGATCACATAAATCGGCCGGTTGGTTGGTTCCGGGCAAAATTCGACATCTTTTTCCCCCCCTCCTGATTACAATGTAGTAAAGGTGAGTGGCAACCTAAGCTCTAGGGGGGTGTTTTGGATGGCAATAGCCATCGGGCACGTTCGCCGCGTCATCCTACCCGCAGCACTTGTCGTTGCTGTTGGCGTAAGCGCATACTTTATTACTCTTCATTTACATCGGTCTCCGGGAAGCGGCAGAACATCGGTTACGAGTTTCAATGTCGGCGGCGGCGCAGCTAGCGGCGGAAGTCAACCACTGAGTCCAAGCCCCGCGCAAGGAACAAACGGAAGTTATATAGCGGGTTTCGACAGCGGGGTCTCTGGGAGTCTTCAGACGTCATCGGGGAGTGGCCATGGCACAAACGGTTTTGGTGGCAGAAGTCTATCGGGTGGTGGCGGCCTGTCGCGCGGGAGCCAAAGGGGTTCGGCGAGCAGTAGCGGCAAAACGACGGGATCGGACACTCAACCGTCCAGGTCAGGCACGTCATCGGCTAGCACTGGGAGTTCCAGTGGCGGCGGCCTGCTTGGAAGCGTTGGCTCAGCTCTAGGCAGCACCACACAGACGCTGACGAACGCAACCAGCGGCACGGGTCTTGGCAACGTTGTGGGCGGCGTGACAAACAGTGTCGGCTCTACGACGCAAAATTTGACCAATACGCTGTCCAACACAACCGGAGGTTTACTCGGCGGTGTCACGAACGGGACCAATAGCCCAATGAACACTACATCCTCAAGCAGTGGTACGGTGAGCAACGTCCTCGGCACAGTCGGTTCTTTGTTGCAGTAAGAAACACCGAGCCCTGCGATCCCGGAGGTTCGCAGGGCAGTTTTATATCCCTCTTTATGTCCGGTAATCGCCGTTGATGCGGACATATTCGTAACTCAGGTCACAGCCCCACCCCGTCGCTGTTGCAGGACCGTCACGAAGCGTGATCACAACTTGTATCTCACTCGGCTGCAGGACCTCTTTTGCCTCGTCCTCGTTAAACTGCAGCGGCTCAGCTTCCCGCATCAGGTCGATTGAACCCCCATCGCTTGAAAACGCGATCGACACGTGCGCCGGGTTAAACTCCGCACCCGAACGGCCCATCGCTGCGAGAATTCTCCCCCAGTTTGCGTCTTCGCCAAAGAACGCAGTTTTGACCAGACTGGAAGTCAGCACGGTCTTCACCAGTCGGCGCGCATCCATCTCCGACTTGGCGCCCGTCACCGTGACTGCAACGAGTTTCGTCGCACCTTCCCCATCGCGAACAATTTGTTTTGCGAGGTGCGCATGTACGTAGTGTAACGCGTCGCGAAAAGTTGCGAACGAAGGGCTTGCTTCCGTGATCTCCGGCGCTCCCGCCTGTCCGTTCGCGAACACTAGAACCATGTCGTTGGTGCTGGTGTCACCGTCAACCGAGATCATGTTATAGGTATCCTCGGCGCTCTCTCTAAGCAGTTTTTGCAAGAGTTGAGGCGCAATGGTCGCATCGGTCGTAACAAAACTAAGCATGGTCGCCATGTCTGGGTGGATCATTCCCGATCCTTTGGCCATACCGCCAATCGTGACCGCTATGCCATCGACATCCAGCGTCACAGCCGTCTGCTTCAGGTATGTGTCAGTCGTCATGATCGCCGTTGCCGCAAAACGACTGGCCTCGAGGCCGTCGGACAGACGGAGACAGGCTTCATCCACCCCGCGCAGGACTTTTTCCATCGGCAGTGGAACGCCAATGACGCCGGTTGAAGCGACAAGTACTTCGTTGTGCGCCACGCCAATTCGGTTTGCCACCTTGGCAGCTGTCCGTTCGGTATCGTCGGCACCTTCTGCCCCGGTACAGGCGTTCGCGTTGCCGCTGTTCACCACGACAGCGCGCACCGGCCGGCCCGCTTCGACCACCGTTCGTGAGTAAACAACCGGCGCAGCTTGCACAAGATTGCGCGTAAACACGCCTGCGCACACTGCAGGCACGTCGCTCACCAGCACAGCTACGTCTAGACCTTCCCGCTTGATCCCAGCCGCTACACCTGCAGCTCGGTAGCCGCGCGGCGCAGTTACGCCTCCGTCCACCGTTTCAAAGTTCATCCCCATCTGGCTCCTTCCATAGACAGCTTCCATTATAACTGAGGCCGCGAAAGACACAGAATCCTTGTTGCCGCACAGCAGTAAAAGATGGAAAACCGACTGCGTATAGCGAATCTCGGGTTCGATCACGCTAGGTTCAAAAAAACGGGGAGGCCATCTGCCATGCGCTCGTGGAAACGTGTGTCACCGTCTGTCTCACTAATAACCCTATGCTGCGCCATCGCCTTGACAACCGTGGGCTGTGGGGCCCAAACCAACAACAGCGCGCCGTCCAAGACAGCTCAGTCAGCAGGCTTCGCCGCACAGGCAACGGTCAAAGGCACGTATGTGACAGTTCAACGCAGTGCCTATGACACCTCAACAGAGGCGGTGACCCTGTGGGTGCACCCGGTTCGCGTGCTCGGCTGGAAACAATTTTTTAGTCACAACGGGCCAGCGGGTGAGAGCGTGATCGACACATCCACGGAGCACGGGGTCGCCAACTACGCCGTCTCGGAGTACCCGCACAAGAGCATCCGGTCAGTCCATCTCATATACATTGGCGCCAATCAGGCCCCCCGCCGAGACGCTGAAGTTGGCGCCCGAGTCGTTACAGCCACGCGCCACTCGGTGCCAGTCTATCAGCAGGCGAACGCGCAGAGCCGGGTCGTTCGGCAGCTTGAACTCGGTGAAGATGCACAACTTGTGACTCGCGTGAACCGTTCGTGGTACCAGGTGTCGATTGGCGGACAGACCGGTTACGTGACAGCCAACCCCAATCTTGTCCGCCTCTCCGCACAGACCTCCGTCGGAGCAAACTGGAAGTATATAATGCCGAAGGATTTGATTGAACCCCCATCAGACGCCACGATCAAGGGAGCCGCAGTGACTCTGGACGACAGCGCTGTACCTACGCTCGCCGGGTCGAGTTTGCCCCCCGGGGCGGCGCGCTCCGGCTCGGTTCCATTGCCCCCGCCAGGAACGTCCTTTGACCACAGTATCCCTTGGAGAGCGAGTGCAACCGCGTCTGTGGCCAGCAAAGAAAACGCGGTCATCAGCGTCGCCCGCAGCAAACTGGGTACTCCATACATCTGGGGACACAATGAGGATCGTGGACAGTACGGCTTTGACTGTAGCAATTACACCTCGTACGTATACCACCACGCATTAGGCTACCGGATGACCGGCAGTAGCCGCGGCCAGGCCCTGCATGTGGGGGTTCCCGTACCGAGATCGGATATGCGCGTCGGTGACTTGCTCATTTTTGAGTCCGGCAAGCACTGTGGCATCTACGCTGGGAACCAACGGATGATTCAGGAGGGAGGCGGTCTCGGGAAATGCGGCTATTTGTCAATTGGACCAGGAAGTTACTGGGGAAAACACCTGACGAGCGTAAAGCGGATGTTTTGACTTGCGCCACAGCCGACCACGGCACACACGTTCACTGCTACCAGAGCTAATCAAAGAGAAACAGGCGCCACCGGGCACTCGTGCCGGCGGCGCCTGCGTGAGGCACCCATCGATTACGGAAAAAGCCCGCCAAACAAACCACCTGCGGATCCACCGCTCCCATACCCGCCTCCGGAAGCCCCGCTTCCGTAGCCGCCACCTGAGCCGCTCCCAAAGCTGGGAACTGTGCTAGATGAAGATGAGCTTGCATTGCTCCCTGTCGTATTCGCGGTCTTTTCCGTTCCAATCGTCACATGTAACGTCAGCTTTTTAGGACCGCGGTACACAACAAGTTGCACTGTTTGGCCGGGATTAAGTTTGAACAGGTCTGTTCGCAAATCGGCAGCGCTTTGAACGGTCTGGCCGTTCAAGGACACGATTACGTCACCAGCCTTTAAGCCGCTAGCTTTTGCATTTGCGGAGTCCACCTGCGCGACATAGACTCCGTAGTTGACTGGTACGTTCGGCCACATCCCTTGCGGAAGACTGGTCAAGGACTCAGCACCGATGCCGATTGCCGGGTGTACAGCGTGCCCGGTCTTGATAATTTCAGAGGTAATCGTCTGCACTTCCGATGCTGGGATGGCAAAACCCATACCTTCAAAACCTGTGGCAACAATTTTACTACTGTTGATTCCCATCACCTGGCCTTGAATGTTCAGGAGGGGTCCGCCGCTGTTGCCAGGGTTGATCGCGGCGTCCGTCTGCAAGACCGGCTGGTAGTCTAGGGTCTGTGTACCGCTTGGCGTCTCAACAGGCATCAAACGCTTTTCACCGCTGATAATCCCGCTCGTCACAGAGTCTGCGAAATCGAGACCCATCGGGTTGCCGATCGCGATAGCCGGCTCGCCGACCTGGATGCTGTTTGTGAACTGCACCGGCTGAACCCCTTTAAAGTTTGAAATGGGGACCTTCAGTACGGCGAGGTCTGTAAACTCGTCGGTTCCGACGACAGTGGCATTCACGTGTTTCCCGCTCTGCAGTACAACCTCGACTTTGGATCCGCCAGCCACGACGTGATTGTTCG
>JAKAXI010000114.1 GCA_021816665.1 Bacillota bacterium
ATGTCTCAGGCGGTGATAGACGCCTTGAAAGGTGCCGCCCATGCCGACCGGCCAGGTCACAGGATAGGACTGAATGCCGAGGACGTCTTCAAGCTCTTTCAGCAGATCGAGCGGATCGCGCCCTTCTCGGTCCAATTTGTTAATAAACGTATAAATAGGAATGTGCCGCATTCGACAGACCTGAAACAACTTAATGGTCTGCGGTTCGACGCCCTTGGCCGCGTCGATCAACATCACGACGCTGTCCGCTGCTGTCAATGTGCGGTATGTGTCGTCACTGAAGTCTTCGTGACCTGGGGTATCGAGGATGTTCATGTGAAAGTCGTGATAAGTGAACTGTAAGACGGTCGAGGTTACGGAAATACCGCGTTGTTTCTCGATCTCCATCCAGTCTGAGCGAGCGGATCGCCGCGTCGCTTTTCCCTTTACCACTCCAGCTTCACGAATTGCGCCGCCAAGGAGCAGCAACGCCTCGGTCAGGGTCGTCTTGCCGGCGTCGGGGTGCGAGATGATCGCAAATGTTCGCCGCCGGGTGGTCTCTTGCTCAATCATGGCCTCCGTAACAGGCATCTGTGATGTCCTTTCTGAACAATGTGGTTAGTGGATGACGGGTGTCATGCAATGTGGGGCACTGCGGCCCGGTTCAGGTTATTCTATGCTTTCGTCTCAAACACCGCGCGCAGTTCGCTTGCCGCTTCCTCAGGGTTCTTCAGCGACAACGCCTCGTTATGCAACACTTTAAAGTAGTTGTTGTCACTTGTGCCGAGCAGGCCAAGCGTGGTCCGAGGTACAACGCGAACGTGTACTGAGTAGGCGTTGGAGACGTCAGGCGCGCCAAAGGCCGCAAGGTTGAACGCGGTAAAGTTTTGGCTGTCAAAGTACGAGAAGACAGGCAACAAACCGTCTGCCAGTGCGGCCCACTCATCGACCTCAACGTCTACCAAACGGCTCTTGCCAGGCAACACACCGATAATGTCAATCTGGCCCTGGGGGGCAAACGCGACCGTCCAATGTACCTTGCCGTTGCCAGTGACGCCAACACTGCGCTCTTGCCGGCGCTCCTCTTCAGCGACAAGCACGTCGTAGAAATTCTCGTCGGTCGACTCTCGGTACAACTGGGCTGCCGAGTACGTGGCGCGTTGGTAATTGGTTGCCTCAGGGGAAGCGACAATCTGTAGATGAGGGTGAATAATGCTCCCACCTGCGACAGGCATATAGTTCCAGTTTATCGATTGCCAAACGCTTTCAGGGTCATGCGCCAGCACGGCTGTGAGGTAGGCCTGTGCGTTGAGAAAGCCGTCCGTCAGCATGGGCGCGGTAAACTCCGTGAGTTGTACATAGTGTTGTCCTGAAAAGATGCCGACGGCGGAATGCCGATCATACGGGAACATGTTCGGGAAGATGATCGACTCACCCCGGTGAAACCGCCCTTCTGGAGTGATCGCTTCCGGAAAACGCGGTGTTACTCGTTCAACCTTGTCCGGACAAAATGGGCAAAACTCGGCGGTTTGGGCGGCCATTTGCGCATGATCCGCACGCGGAATATCACCGATCGGATAGTAGAGGATCCGTGCGGATTGTCCCGTGAGCGGGTCGTAGCGAACTTCGGCTTTGCGTGAAAACGGCGCCCAATCCTGCGTCGGATCATAAAACTGCATGTCCTCGACTTCCATCCGAAATGGAATGCTCACAGGGATTCCCTCCGCTCGCTTGTTCGTTGTGAACCTGTACATGTTCAGTTTACCACTTCGTGTCTATGTAGGAGCGCCGGTTTCAAAGAGGGTGGGGAAACTGGAGCGGCATACAGGATGACTTTTCTCTAGAGTTACGGTTCATTGTGATGTCTCGCACACCAGATTTTTCGTCGGTGTGCGAGACTCTTTACGTACAACACGCAGCAAAGACCATCACAACCCTGGAAAAGGAGTGATGCACTGTGTCGGATATGAAACTTCAGAAGGCGCAGCATACGTCGCTATGGCAGCGCGATTTCGCAGAGAACCCGTTCATTGTGATTTGGGAAGTAACCCGTGCGTGTCAGCTCCACTGTATGCACTGTCGCGCAGAGGCACAGCGTCATCGGGACAGTCGTGAACTGACGACGCAGGAGGGGGAGCGTTTGATCGACGAGATCAGCGAGATGCACCATCCACTGTTCGTCTTTACGGGGGGAGATCCGCTCGAGCGAGAGGACCTCTTTCACCTCATTCACCACGCTGCCTCACGTGGTCTTGAGGTCGGGATGACCCCGAGTGCCACACCGCGGGTGACGCAGGCAGCGTTGGCGGAAGCCAAGGCCGCTGGACTCTCCCGGTGTGCCTTCAGCCTCGACGGGTCAACTGCGTCGATTCACGACCGCTTTCGCGGGACAAAGGGATCTTTCGACTTGACGATACAGGCGCTCTTGTCTCTGCATGAGATTCAGATGCCGATTCAGGTCAATACGACACTGTCTCGGTTCAACCTCGATGACCTAGAGAACATCGCGGACCTTGTGGAGTCGTTTGGGACCGTCTTGTGGAGCGTGTTTTTCCTGGTCCCAACCGGGCGAGGGCGAGCGCAAGACATGGTGGACGCTGAGACAGGGGAGGCCGTCATGAAGTGGCTGCGGGAGCAGGGCGGCAGACGTAGCTTTGATATCAAAACCACGGCTGCGCCACATTACCGCCGGGTAGTGATGCAGCAGGCAGCGCGGTTGGGCGGGCTCCCAAGCGGCGCAACGGCCGTGACCGATGCAGGCGCCCCGATTGGCTTTCAGGTGCCAGCCGGGAGGGGGGATAGGATCGACGGACTGCGCGCTCGCGGAGTGAATGACGGGAATGGGTTCGTCTTTATTTCGCACACAGGCGATATCTACCCGAGCGGATTTTTGCCTGTGGTGGCTGGAAATGTGCGGATACAGTCGCTCGCACAAGTGTATCGTTCGTCGCAGGTGTTCAAAGACCTGCGCGATCTCGATCGCTTAAAGGGCAAGTGCGGCGCCTGCGAGTTTAGGACCGTCTGTGGCGGGTCGAGAGCGCGCGCGTACGCCCTGACAGGCGACTACCTTGAATCCGATCCCGCTTGCGCCTACATCCCAACGAGCCTTCGTCAGTCGGGTTGACCTGAACCGGGCTGGCATTTGGGGTAGGTATGTGTAATCGCGTTGTTCACCTTCGTGGGTCCTGCGTTTGTGGCAGGACCTGTTTCCTATTCAATTGTCCAATCCCCAATCGTACAGGTGGCTTTTCACCAATCTTTGGCCATAATATATAACGCATAGACGTTTCTCAAACAAGCCTGCACGGAGGCACGGCGAAGTCGGGAGGAATCTTGATGAAACCCGGGGACTTGGTATTTATTCGGGGGACAGAAGGGGTCGCGGGCCCGATCAAGAAGATCACTCGAAGTCCGTACACACACATTGCGGGTGTGGCTGTTGACGACCACTTGTTGGAATCGCAGGCCATGCGCAAAATCGGGTACGAACCCGTTGACACTTACCGCGGAGTAGCAGATGTGTACTCTTGTACCCAACTCACGGATGATCAACGTCAGAAGATAGTCGATGCGGCGAAGGAGTGGTTGGGCGTCCGATACGACTATTTACTTTTTGGCTCCCTTGCAGTGCGCCACATTCTCGGTCGAACCGTACCCGTATATGCAAGCCGCAGGCGGCACATTTGCACCACCCTCTGGGTGGACGCCTATCGATCGGTGGGAATTGACTTGTGCCCGGGCATTGACTATCCGACCCCAGGAGAGTTGGCCTCATCGCCATTACTCGAACTCGTCGGATCGTACTAGGAAAATCGAACCTACAAGAACGAACAATTTTTCCCTTGGCGTCGTCTATACAGAATGAGTAGACCAACTTGCCAAGGAGCATGAAGAATGAAGAGATTATGGTGGATATCTGGTATTGGGGCGTTCGCATTGGTCTGCGCTGGCGCCTGGGCGACGCTCTCTCAATGGAGCGCGAACGGCTCATCAGTACAAGGGACTCCAGCGCAGCCGTTGCCAGTGATCCACCATGCCAGGAGACTTAAGTCTGTCACTCGGGCTGCGTCTCTGCAGACTCTTCAGTTCGGGTGTGCAAGAGGACGCGTGTGCTCACAGACCGCTCTATCTCCGCGCGCTACAACCGTCTCCGAGAACAAACCAGAAGCAGTTGACGTGTTTGGTGGGTCTATAACTTATGGTTGGGTGGATCCGACGCACGACTCGTTCGTGCAGCGGGCCGTGGCGACGTTGGCAGCATCTACAGGCGTTCAGTACCATTATCACAACGATGCTATCCCGGGCTTTACTGCTAAGTATTACGAACAAAAGTTTCCAGGGCGGTTCGGTCGACTGATCAAGCGCGACCATGCACAAATCGTCGTTCTCGCTTGGGGCCTTGAAAATGACATGAATAGCCGTCGCACGTTGGACACTCCACAGGCATTTGCCACCGCCCTGCGCCAAGAAATCGTGCAAACACTGGCCATTCACGCCGTGGCGCTCGTTGTGACCCCACCTGTGACAAAACAGCTTGTGACGGTGGATCACTCGCGAGTGTACCAATACATCGCGGCGGAACATCAAGTCGTCAATGCATTACACAGCCCTAATGTCGTCTGGGTTAACCTGTATACACAGATGGACCAGTTTCTCATTGCGCACCACCAGTCGTACAAGTTGTACGAAGGCAACGCTTGGCACCCGAACCGAGCGGGTCACATCTTGGCGGGGCACATCTTGGCACAAGACTTGACACGTCGCTTTGGGCGCCGTCCGATGCACTGGCAGCGAGCGGTTGTCTACGGTTAACTGCCATAATCACCTTGAAAACACAGCGAGGTTTCGCAGAATGCGAACCCTCGCTGCTTGTTCTTGCCATATGTTTGTCACATCTGTGTTGCGGTACTGCAGCCTGGAGGACTAGACAGGATTCTTGGCTGAAATGGTATCTTGTACATAGGACAGAAAAGTGGTGGGGGGTGCATCTGTGAAAAGACCTTTTTGGTGGGCTGGTGGTGGCGCTGTAGTCCTTGCAGCACTTGTCGCTGCTTGGGTTAGCTTATCGGTGAAACAGAAAGCAGAGGCGCCTGTTTACCATAAGCCAGTGACCACAACGGTCAATGACCCGGTTGACCCGGGTACAAGCCTTGGCGGTACACCCGCCCCGAATTTCACACTTACAAACCAGTACGGAAAGACGTTCTCCTTGTCACAGTTTCGCGGTAAGGTGGTCGTACTTGCGTTTGTGGATAGTCAGTGTACGACAATCTGCCCGCTGACTACGGAGAGTATGATGCACGCCTTGCAAATGCTTGGACCAGAGGCGGCGGCCCATGTACAACTTGTCGGTGTCAACGCGAACCCCATGGCCATCGCCCCGAAATACGTCAAGCAGTACTCGATCGCGCACGGCATGATGAACTCGTGGGACTTTGGAACGGCATCGCTGCCACAGCTGAAGGCGGTTTGGTCGAAATACCACGTTGTGAGCCAAATTGTGCAAGGGGCCATTGACCATACGCCAGCGCTTTACATCATCGATGCACAAGGCAGGGAACAAGAGCTGTTCTTGACGGCCAGCCAGTACGCGGCGGTAAGTCCAGAATCAAGCGTGTTAGCTCAGCAAATCGCCCGGTTCTTACCGAAAGGCGTCAAGGTCAATCCGCTGAAGTCCGCAACTTACCAACCGTCAACCATCGGACCGGGTAGTCCGGTGCAGGTACCTAAGGTGACACCGAGCGGTGAACAAGGTACAGTTACGATGGGACCAGGCAAACCACAACTCAGCGTGTTTTTTGCGAGTTGGGTGTCAAACGCAAAACAGGATTTGACTGCCCTCAGCGCCTACGCCAGTGCGCCGGGGAGTCCGCAAGTGATTGGTGTCGATGTGGCAACGACCGAACCGTCGAACAGCGCAGCGCAACACTTGTTGCAAACTATGCCTCCACTGTCTTTCCCCGTTGGGATCGATAAAACAGGAGAAGTGGCTGACGGCTATAACGTGACAGATCTGATGTGGCTGACCCTTACTGACGGAAAGGGTCATATCATTTGGCAACATGATGGCTGGCTTCCCGTACAGTCGCTAAAGAGCGACGTGGCGCAGGCACTGAAAGCTCATCATGTGCAGCCGTAATGTGATGTGCCCATCCAGGGTATGCATTGCCTGCCCTGGATGAGTTACGAATTATCAATAAGGGTGGATGACTTGTGACGTTTGCCAATCTGTTTTTGTCGTATTTTAATGAAGCGTGTATCATCTCAAGCGCCATCTGCTTTGCGTTCGGGTGGGGCTACATACGCAAACACCGCGTGCGGACTCATCGCCGATTGATGTTGACGGGATCCGTTCTGGCTGCCCTGTTTTTCATCACCTATGTCGCCAAGACCATATTCATTGGCGACACGTTGTTTGGCGGACCGAAAAGTCTCAAAGGATTTTACTATGCGTTAGATCG
>JAKAXI010000115.1 GCA_021816665.1 Bacillota bacterium
TACGCGATCACCGGATCACACTGTACTTATGAAGAGGTCGCTCCGACCATTTCGAGACTCGTGGAACTTGGAGTACAAGTCGTGCCTATTTTCTCAAACACCGTGATGCAAGTGAGTACCCGATTTGGCGACGCAGGCGAGTGGGCGCGAAAGTTTGAGGAGTTGGCAGGGAACCCTGCGATCACCACGATTCCTGAGGCGGAACCGCTGGGACCCTCAAAACGGCTCGACTGTTTGGTGATTGCGCCTTGCACGGGCAACTCGCTCAGCCGGCTTGCAAATGCGGCAACAGACTCACCTGTCCTGATGGCGGCAAAATCCACAATGCGCAACGACCGTCCGGTGGTGCTCGGGATCTCGACGAATGACGGACTGGGGCTTAACCTGTATAACATCGCAAAATTAATCAATATGAAAAATATTTTCTTCGTTCCATTTGGGCAGGACGCTCCTCATGTTAAAATGAATTCATTAGTTTCAGCGATGAATTTGATCCCGGAGGCGTGTGCGGCTGCGCTCGAGAAGCGGCAGTTGCAACCCGTGCTCATTGAACGCTGGCGAGACCCGCGGGCGTAATGCCGGGCGAAAACACAAAGGAGTGGAGTACCTGTGACTCGATTGAAGGCAGCCATTGTCGGCGCAACAGGGATGGCGGGGCAACAGTTCGTTCTGGCACTTTCCAACCATCCACAGTTTGAAGTCGTACAAATGGTGACTTCGAGAGATAAACGGACGTACAAAGAAGCGCTCCAGGAGGCGGATGGTTCCTCCCGGTGGACGCTTTGCGCTGATTTGCCAGATGATATGAAGGATGTACCCGTCGTGGCTTCTGACCACTTTGAGCCAGGTAGTGTCGACGTCATTTTTACCGCTGTCGAATCTGATCTCGCGCTTGAACTGGAGCCGAAATATGGTGCGGTTCGCCCGACGTTCTCGACTGCCAGCGCATTCCGGTACGAATCAGATACACCGCTGATTGTCCCAGGCGTCAACGACCATCACGCGGCACTCGTAAAAAAACAACAGGCGGCCCGAAACTGGAAGGGTTTTGTGCTGCCGATTCCAAACTGCACGACAACGGGTCTAGCCATTACGCTGCAGCCACTCTACCAACACTTCCAAGTGAATCGCGTATTGATGGTATCGATGCAGGCGGTGAGCGGGGCCGGAAGGAGTCCCGGTGTTCGCACGCTTGACAGCCTCGACAATATCATCCCGTTCATCCCGAAGGAAGAGGAGAAGGTGCGTCGAGAGGTCAAGAAGATCCTCGGCACACAGACGGATGACGGGATTGAGTCCGCGTCTATCGACATCAACTGCATCTGTACGAGAGCGGCTGTGCTCGATGGTCATACGGAAGCCGTTTTTGCTGGTTTTTCAGAATCGATTTCCGTTGATGAGGTAAAGCGCGTGTTTCGCGAACACAATCCGGTGCGTGGACGCAACCTTCACTCCGCGCCGGATGAGTGGATTCACGTCTTTGATGACCCATTCCGCCCGCAAGTTCGCCTTGATCGAGACCGCGGTGACGGGATGACTACGTCAGTCGGTCGCATTGAGGAAGAGCCAATCCTCGGTGGTGTCAAGTACATGCTTGTCTCGCACAACACAAAGATGGGTGCGGGCAAGGGAGCGGTGTTGCTCGCCGAGTGTGCGCTCGAACAAGGGCTGATGTAAAAGGACCGAGAGAAGCGCGAGCACTGTGCAGGGACGGGGCGTCGCAGTGGAACTGCCGAAGGGGGTTCGTGCGTGAAGATTTTGGTGCAGAAGTTTGGCGGAACATCTGTGGCGACCCGAGAGTCGCGACTCAAGGCCGCTGAACATATAGAAGATGCTTTGGCGAAAGACTACCGAGTTGTCGTGGTCGTGTCAGCCATGGGGCGTCGCGGAGAACCGTACGCAACCGACTCTCTGCTCTCGATACTTGATGGCCTTACGGCTGTAAACGCGCGTGACCTAGACATTTTGATGTCGTGTGGTGAGGCCATCTCGTCGGTCGTATTCGCCAGCATGTTGCGGTCCCGCGGTCATCAGGTTTCCGTGATGAGTGGAGGGCAAGCCGGTATTGTCACAAACGATCAACATGGGAATGCGCGCATTCTGGAAATTCGACCGAAGCGCATCCTCGAAGCTTTGCGCGACGGACAGATTGTGGTTGTCATGGGGTTCCAAGGCGCGACTTCTGACGGGGACGTGACAACCCTCGGCCGGGGCGGGAGCGACACGACTGCAACCGCACTTGGTGTGGCGCTAAACGCTGAATACGTGGATATCTTTACGGACGTCGAGGGCATCATGACAGCTGACCCTCGCATTGTCACAGACGCGCGAATGATCCACAGAGTGACGTATACCGAGATCTGCAACTTGGCGTATCAGGGTGCGAAAGTGATCCACCCTCGTGCTGTCGAAATTGCCATGCAGAAAAACATTCCAATTCGTGTGCGGAGTACACACTCCAAAGATGAAGGCACGCTTGTCACGAACGCGTGGTCTGTGCTCGAGAGCAGTGTCCTGCAGGACCGCTACGTAACGGGAGTTACGCAGGCCTCGAATATCACCCAAATTCAGGTGGAAGGGCCTGAAGTTGCCAAAGCGAACATTTTTGAGTGGATGGCGGCGCGTGGCATCAGCGTCGATTTTATCTCCGTATCGCTTGACCGAGTGGCGTATACAGTGGCGGACGCAGATGCAGCGCGGGCCGTGGAGACACTCAAAGAACACGGGTTTGAACCGAGTGTGTTACCCGACTGCGCGAAGGTCTCTGTCGTTGGGACCTATACTGGTATGCCGGGTATTATGGCTCGCATTGTCGATGCCCTGTCGCGCGAAGGTATTGGCATCCTGCAGTCGGCGGACTCGCACAACACGATTTGGTGTCTGGTGCGCCGCTCACAGATGGAAGCCGCCGTACGGGCGCTACACGCAAAGTTTGAACTCGGTGAGTCCGTCGTGCAAGTCTAATTAAGAGATGCCGATAGCTTTTCGTGTCGAGGGCTGTCAGGATCAAGTTCGCCTGACAGGCCCTTGATAATCTTACAGAGGGTAGCCGGAGGTAGCGCCGTCGCTGCCGAACGGAGGTGGCAAGATGGACCTTGGGAGGTTAGTTACCGCGCTCATTACACCGTTTACGGATGATGGGCAGGTAGATGAACCAGGTATTGATGTGTTGGTGAACCACTGTATTGACACAGGGACAACGGGGATTGTGGCATGCGGGACAACGGGAGAGTCGCCGACACTCTCACATGAGGAAAAACTGCGTGTCTTTGCCCGCACTTTGCAGGCTGCGGACGGGCGCATCCCGGTACTCGCGGGAACGAGCAGTAACGACACACGTGCGTCAATTGAGCTGTCGAAGGAAGCTGAAGCGATTGGCGTGAACGGGCTTTTGCTCGTAGCGCCGTATTACAATAAGCCCACTCAAGATGGTTTGTATGCACACTTCTCGGCCATCGCGAACGCAGTTTCGATCCCGGTGATGTTGTACAACATCCCTGGTCGATGTGGAGTGAATATCGAGCCGTCGACGATTTTGCGACTGGCCAGCACGGTTCCGAACATCGTTGCGGTCAAAGAAGCAAGTGGTGACATTACGCAAATTGGCCGCATAGCTGCGGAAAAACCTGATGACTTCTTGCTCTACAGCGGCGATGACAAGATGACGCTGCCCGTACTGGCGTTAGGTGGAACCGGTGTCGTGAGTGTTGCATCGCACGTGGTGGGTCAAGAGATGCAGGCGATGATGACAGCGTTTATGGCCGGTCGTATCCAGGAAGCAGCGGATTGGAACGGCCGCTTGTTGCCGATCTTCGAAGGCTTGTTCCGGGTCTCGAACCCTGCGCCGCTGAAGGCAGCCTTGAAGTTGTTAAACTTACCAGCAGGAGATGTTCGTTTGCCGCTCATCGGCGCGCCGAGTGAAGTGGTACAGTCGCTGTCGGTCGAACTTGAACGCCTGGGCAAACTTGAACAAGCCTTGGTGTAACTGAGTTCTAACAGAACTTCCGTAACCGGATGGGGAACCATCCGGTTTTTTGTGTCTTCCAGCCAAGTTGTATTCGCCAAGCCTGAACGGTATAATGTCGCTAAGTGACTGGTGCGGCTTTGGTTTTCAAAGAACGAACATCATCACTCATCTGTATGAGACTCGTTGCGAACTTATGTGACTTGCCGGAGCGGAGACGGCAGGCACTGTAGGTTAGGTCGGTGTGGGGTTCTGCCACCGTAGTGCCGGGTTTCGGAGGTATGTGTGGACTAAACGGGTGAAGTGTGCCCGGATTTTGTCCTGCAAGTGATAGCGACGGAGGTGCCGACTTGGCAAAGAACAAAAACAGACTGTCCGTGATCCCACTAGGGGGATGCGGAGAGATTGGGAAAAACATGTACGCGTACATGTACGGGAACGACATCATTGTTGTGGATGCGGGTGTGAAGTTTCCAGAAGAGGACATGCTTGGAATTGATGCAGTGATTCCGGACATCACGTTCCTCACAGATAACCGTGACAAAGTGCGTGGGATTTTTCTGACGCATGGACACGAAGACCACATCGGCGGATTGCCTTATGTGCTGAAATCTCTGAATGTCCCAGTCTATGGGACAAGATTGACACTGGGTCTCGTAGAAAACAAACTCCGTGAACACGGGTTGCTCGACAGCGCAAAACTCAACCGCATCGACGGCAACAGCAAAATCAAGGCCGGCGTATTTGATGTCTCGTTCTTTTATCTGACGCATAGTATTCCAGATACAGGCGGATTCGCGATCCGGACCCCGGAAGGACTAGTCATTCACACGGGGGACTTCAAAATTGACCAGACCCCTGTTGACGGGCGCCCGGCGGAACTGAACAAGTTGGCAGCATACGGTGACGAAGGCGTCATGATGCTCGTGGCTGACAGTACGAACGCAGAGCGGCCAGGGTTTACGCCGTCCGAGCGAACTGTCGGGAAGGCGATTGACGAGATTCTCAGCACAGCTCCAGGACGCGTTATTTTGGCGACGTTTGCCTCGAACATCCACCGCGTGCAACAGGTTATCTACGCAGCGGAAAAGTTTGGCCGCAAGGTGTCTGTAGTCGGCCGCAGCATGGTCAACAACATTACGATTGCGACACAACTGGGCTATCTGCAGGTGCAACCTGGTACGCTGGTTGACATTGACGACATTGGCAAGATGGACCCTGCCAAACTCGTAATCCTGTCGACTGGAAGTCAGGGAGAGCCGATGTCAGCTTTGACCCGGATGGCGCGCTCTGCGCACAGGAAGGTCGAAATTTTGCCCGGTGATACGGTGATACTCGCGAGTAACCCCATTCCTGGCAACGAAAAGTACGTCTTTCGCACGGTTGACCAGTTGTTCCGAGTCGGTGCGAACGTGATCTACAGAGGCGTTCACGTCTCAGGCCACGGCAGTCAGGAAGAACTGAAGCTGATGCTGTCTCTGACCAAACCGAAGTACTTCGTACCTGTGCACGGTGAGTTTCGCATGCAGCGCATTCACAGTGAACTTGCGGAGGCGACGGGAGTGCTGCCCGAAGATGTCTTCATTCTCGACAACGGCGATGTGGTCGAGGTAGATAATGGCGTTGCGCGGCTAGGAGCCAAGATTCCGTCTGGTACAGTGATGATTGATGGACTTGGCGTCGGGGACGTCGGCAACATTGTGCTTCGGGATCGCAAGTTGCTGTCTCAAGACGGAATTTTGGTGGTGGTCGTCACCCTGTCGAAGACAAGTGGCGCTATTATGTCTGGACCGGATATCATCTCGCGCGGTTTCGTCTACGTCCGGGAGTCCGAAGCACTTTTGGACGAAGCGAATAAACTCGTCGAAACGACTTTGACGAAGATGGTGTCGGACAACATCAATGAGTGGTCGTCGCTCAAGACAGCTGTGCGCGACGCCTTGGGCAGGTTCCTGTTTGAGCAGACACGGCGGCGCCCGATGATTCTGCCCATCATTATGGAAGCCTGATTGCGGCGGGGCGAAGCCTGATTGTTGTACCTGAACCAAAGGTTTGCAGAAGCGGCTCGCTCAGGAGCCGCTTTTGTATGCCAACTCCACCTGCACCTCATACTACAGGGCAGAAGGGAGTGTGGGTACACTGGCAGGGGATACGCAGGCGCGTCGGGTCAAGTCAGTACAGGAAGAACCGGGCGCTGTTCCGGGCGGAGAATCCGTGGGTGTGGTGGCAAGCGTGGAAGCGCTTGGACAAACCGCTCCGGTGCAGGCAGACGAGTCGAACATCTATTGTCTATCGATCATTGGCCAAGTGGAAGGGCACATTGTGTTACCCCCGCAGAACAAAACAACGAAGTACGAGCACCTGATCCCGCAGTTGGTCGCGATTGAGCAGAACGATAAAATTGAAGGGCTGCTGATCATCTTAAATACGGTCGGTGGAGATGTTGAGGCGGGGCTTGCCA
>JAKAXI010000116.1 GCA_021816665.1 Bacillota bacterium
TGGCCCGTCGGTTTGTGAAGCCGCAGAGTCGTTGCGTGGCGACTGGAATACCGTTGCGCCGGCAATTCTGGACGTCGGAACACGCTCATGACGATGTGCAGAAAGACCGTGTCCAACGAGTAGACAGAAGTCGGCCGTACGTCCTTGTGGCGGCTGGAGGAAGAGGGCTGTTTCCCGACCTGCAACAAACCTTATCTCAGCTCTGTGCACGTCTGCCAGACCACGATGTGTACGTGATGTGTGGCAAGAACGAGCGCATGCTGGAGAGAGTCCAACGCGTAAGTGAGGGCATGCCGCACGTGATGGGGTTGCCGTTTGTCTCGGAGGTCGCATTGCTGTACAAAAACGCATCGTTTGCCGTTGTGAAGGCCGGGGGGTTAACCGTGAGCGAGTGCCTTGCCATGTCTTGTCCGATGTTGTTGTACCGTCCTCAACCTGGTCAGGAGTATGACAACGCGAGGTATGTGGAATCCATCGGCGCAGGGCGAGTCGTCCGAGGCGAACGGGAGCTGGCGGCCGTTTTGTCTGTCTTCGCAGACCCTGCTGTGCGCACAAACATGCGAGCCGCTTGTCGAGAGAATGCGCACCCGAACGCCGCCAATGATGTAGTACGCTTGGTTATGAACACGGTCAACAACCAATCAGGCAAGTGACGCAATTCACCAAATTCAGGTGGTGGTTTTTTACCATCGGCAGTATTCTACGGCATCCGAGAAAATCTGATAAATTACCATTGCGATGATAGAGTTGCTTGATTATAATGTTACCGAAGCGCTAACTGCTTCAGACTAACAGTCCGAACTCCGAACTTCCGGAGGCGGGGGATTCAGCAATCGGGGCGAATCTAGTGACTGCCGTCGCAGAGATATACTTCGGTATGAACTAGTAGGGAGTGAGCCACTTCCCGAGTCCGTCAACTAACCTCGCAGGACCAAAGGGGCTCAGGGTGTGAAGGCTAGATTAAAGTTTGCTGTTGGTGCCGCTGCTTGTCTCATGAGCGTACCCACCTTGGCGTTGGCTGCAACGACTCAGGTGCACGTCAAAAAAGGCGACTCCTTGTACTCCATTGCAGTTCAAAACCACACGTCAGTTCAAGCCATTATGACCGCGAATCACCTCCATAGCAGCCTTATCCATCCTGGTCAAGTCCTGAAAATCCCTCACCCAGCGACGAAAAAGCCCAAGAGTACCGCAATACATAGGACAACAACAACGTATCACGCGGCCCCAAGTCATCCGGCTGGTCCCGTTTGGAAGGTCAAAGTGACGTCCGGAGATACGTTGTGGGGCATTGCTTCGGCGTATGGAGTCAGTGTGCAGGGACTTGAGTCTTGGAACCACTTGTCGACGAGATCAGTCCTTCATCTTGGTCAGTGGCTTGTCGTATACGGCGGTCATCAACCGAAGCGGCCGACCGTAACTCGGCCAGCGTCGTCGAAACTAAGTGGACGAAGTGGTGGTAACGCGACAGGGACTGTCGGCACCGGCGTGTTGGGTTTGAACGTTGTGAGCTATGCTAAACGGTTCCTCGGAGTGCCCTATGTGTGGGGCGGCGAGTCATCGCGTGGGTTTGACTGCTCTGGCCTCGTACAGTTCACATTCGCCCATTTTGGCGTGTATCTCCCGCGTGATAGTTTCAGCCAGTACAATGTCGGTCGTCCCGTTTCTGAGGCGAATTTGTTGCCCGGAGACCTCGTGTTCTTTGACACCGATGGTGGTGGAGCTTCGCATGTCGGTATTTATGTTGGCGGCGGGGCATTTATCAATGCGGCTGGAAGTCATGTGCAAATTGACTCCATCTGGTCGAGTTACTGGAGCAGCCACTACGTGGGTGCAAAGCGAGTTCTGTGAGGCACGGTCCACAAAAGAGAGCCGCGCGCTGAAGCGTGCGGCTCTCTTTTGTGGTACGCCCGGTTGCAACTGAAGTCGACACAGCATTCGGGTTCGCTACGCGCCGTGTCAAGCGAGCGCATGCATCGATAAGTACCCTATCGTGCAAATGACGAGTAGGATTGATACCGACACACTGACTTTCTCAGCGATCATCCAAACACGCCGGAACTTCGCAATTGGACTGTAAATGGTAACATCCAGGTCCTCGCCGACTTTGCGACCTTGCTCCTGTACGGTTTCCACCGAATCACCTCGTGGGATGGCCCCTGACCTTCTCAGATTTCACGCGACAATTCTACTTTACCACGCTTACGCCCGGAAAGCATGGGTCATGAGTCGCCCATTGTGAAGAATCTGTTTCTGAAATGCTGAAAATTGTCAAAAATAGCTGTCGTGTTCAGTCGTCCTTCCAGGAACGCGGAAGACCCACTCGCATAAGAGGCACCCTCGTTCATTCAGAATTTGAGTTAGTGAACTTTCGCGATCCGGACAAGATGAGTGCGACAACGGCGATTGCAGCCACGAACAAGTAGGCGCCGCGGAACGCGGAGACCATTTGCCCCTGTGAAGCCTGACGTTCATGCCCAACACCGTAAAACAGCAAGAAGACTTGGTACGACAGTCCCCCGAGTGTGACGCCAATGCTCATGCCCATGGTCCGAGACATGTTCAAGAGCCCGCCGACCACGCCAAGACTGCTCTTTGGCGCGCTGCCCATGACGCTGCTGTTGTTTGGCGGCGTAAAGAATCCGAGACCCGCACCGATGAAGAAGAAGCCAGCGATTAAAAGCACAATGCCGACCCCACTGTGGGAGAACCCGGTGGCGAGTGCCAACAAGGCGCTGCCGAGAGCTGCGATCAGCATGCCGGCCACTGTCAGCATGCGCGTACCGAAACGGTCGGCCAGCGCACCGGAGACCGGGGTGAATATTGTCATACCCAACGGGATCACGGTCATGTACAAGCCGGCCTGGTAGGACTGCAGGTGTTGAACGCGGTCAAAGTAAAATGGACCGAGTAACGTTACCGCGTACATGACAGCGAAGGACAGCACACCCGTAATGCTGCCAACTGATATACTGGGTATTTTCAACATACTGAGGTCGAGCATCGGGTGCTTCGAACGCCTTTCTATGACGATGAACGAAGCCATGCCAAGTGCAGCGACAACGTAACTCGCCACAATGACAGGGGAGCCCCAGCCTTGGTCTTTGCCTGTATTGAGGAAGTAGATGAGAGCAACTAAGGTCGGCGCCAGAATGATCGCACCTAAGTAGTCGAAAGCCTGTTGTCGGTTGCGCTTGCCGTCGGGAGGCAGCATGAGGATGCCGAGCACGGTCCCGATGATACCGACAGGCACGTTAACGAAGAACACCCAGCGCCAGTCTGCGAAAGACAACAGGGTACCGCCAATCGCTGGACCCAGGCTCAACCCGATGGCTTGCGCTGCTCCTTGGATCCCGATTGCCTTGCCGCGATCACTGGCGGGTGTAGTGGCTGTGATGATGGAGACGCTGTTCGCTTGGAGCATGGCAGCCCCGACTGCTTGCAGGACGCGGGATGCCAGCAAAAACGTGAAGTTGGGTGACAACCGCAGAGAAATGAACCGACAATGAAAACCGTGAACCCAATCGCGTACATCCAACGTCTTCCGAACATATCTGCGAGGCGACCAAGTGGAATGATCAGTGCGGCCAATGTCAAGAGATACGTGAGGCTGACCCAGGTGACAGTACTCAGTGTCACTTGAAACTGCCGTTGTAACACTGGCAGGGTGATATTGACAATACTTGCGTCTACCGCCGCCATAAAAGCGCCAATGCACACCGTGGCAACCACAAACCAGTGGTAATTCGGTCTGCGGTAAACGGACGGCAAGGGGAAGAAGCTGCCCTTTTTTGTCGGATCGGGCTTGGGGCTGGAAAAAGACGGTTGGTTCGCGCTCACAGGCATCTCCTCCTTGCTGGAATCAAGTGGTTGTCACGCACACGAGCGCGATGAGCGCTTCAAGCAATGACTTAGGGTTCGCGGGTTAAATTCACTTCATACTCGTACAAGGCCCCAAGGTAACGGACTTGCGAAAACTCAATCGGAGACCCTGATTCATCTTGTGTCGTCCGTACAATCACAAGCACAGGCTCACCTAGTGTTGCGCCCAAGATGCGGGAATCCTCCGCGTCAGCCACTGCAGCGCGAATCGACTGCGTTCCAAGTCCAACGCGTACCCCATTGCGTTCAAAAAATCCGTAGATGTGGTCGAACAAGTGTTTCATTTTTTCGACTTCCGCCGAGTCTGTGTGGTACGGCGGCGTCAAATACGACCTTTCCGAAAACACCGGCCGATGTCCGAGCTTCGCCAGCCGGTGAATCGCGATAACGGGGGACCCGGTTTGACGCTGTAAATGCACAGCGACGTTGGCTGGGCAGGGGTCCACCGACAGGCGGAGAACATCGATATCGACGTCCGGGTGCCGCCGCCGCAGGTCCTCGGCGAAGCCGTATAGGCGAGATGCGTGAGGGGCGGTTCGCTGTGCCACAAAAGTACCCCGGCCTTGCTTTCGGATCACGTATCCGCTGGCGGCCAAGTCTCCAATCGCGAGGCGGACCGTGGTGCGACTGACGCCGAACTTGCGTGCGAGTTCAGGCTCGGAGGGCAACAACTGATTCGGTTGCCACCGTCCGGACTCAATCTCATCAAGCAGTTCAGCCTTGAGCTGGTGGTAGAGAGGAACGCTTTCTCGCATGGGGACACCTCTCCGAGCAAACTTGACTAGACATCATAACGTTACTACAAGTCAAGTTCAGTATACGCGGCTGATGGATTCGTCGCAATAGGCAAACAGTCGACGTTTGTCGACTGTTTGGTGTATCGCTGGACTAATTTGGGAGGGACTTTTAATTGAGGTCGGAGCGCTCTCCGGTGACGATGTAAATGACACTCTCGCCGATGTTTGTCGCGTGGTCGCCGATGCGCTCAAGGGCTCGACCACACATTGCAAGCGTCATTGCCTGCGTGACCGTCGTAGGGTCTGATTTAGTGAGGGTGAACAGTTCTTCGACGATGCTCCTGTAAATTTTGTCTACCTGGTCGTCAGCTGGCGCCAGTTTGTTGGCGAGTTCGGTGCTGCTTTCCACGTAAGCGTTCAGAGCGTCGGAGATCATTTGGTCGATGATGAGAGACATTCGCGGGATGTCTACCAAGGGTTTAATCAAAGTTTGCCCTTCGAGGCGAAGGACGGATTTTGCAACGTCGACAGCCAAGTCGCCCATGCGCTCCAAGTCGGTCGAGATTCGCATGCCAGCGACGATCTTGCGCAGGTCCGTTGCCACCGGTTGCTGCGTCGCAATGAGGCGGATGCAAAGGTCTTCGATTTCGTGTTCTTCCCGGTTGATTTTCCGGTCATTTTCGACGACCTGCCGCGCCGCACTCTGGTCGAGCGCCTTGAGGGCATCGACCGATTTGCGCAGTGCCTCCTGGACATCTCCGCCCATGTGCAGCAGCTTCATCTTCAGTTCACGCAGCGCGATGTCGAAGGTGTGACGTTGCTGCATCGTGGACCCACTCCTCTACACTCATCTCAGCCGGTCGGTTCATCCGAAACGTCCCGTAATATAATCTTCTGTTCGCTGATCGTCCGGTTTTGTAAAGATTTTCGTGGTATCAGCAAGTTCAATCAGTTCACCGTTGAGGAAAAAGGCTGTTTTGTCCGCTACCCGTGCTGCCTGCTGCATGTTATGCGTGACGATCACGACCGTATACGAACCCTTTAACTGCTCGACTAACTCTTCTACACGCAGAGTCGAGATGGGGTCGAGAGCGGACGCTGGTTCGTCCATCAGCAACACCTCAGGTTCGACAGCGAGAGCTCGTGCAATGCACAACCGCTGTTGCTGACCACCAGACATGGAGACTGCTGGAGATGACAGTCGGTCTTTCACCTCATCCCACAACGCCGCCTTTTGCAAGCTTTCTTCGACCCGTCGCTGGAGTTCGTACTTGTTGCGCAAGCCACCTAGCCGCAAACCGAGTGCTACGTTGTCGTAAATGCTGAGCGTGGGAAACGGGTTCGGTTTTTGAAACACCATGCCCACTACACGTCGAACGTCGACCGGGTCCATGGTGTATATGTCGTCATCGCCAAGCCGCACGGAACCGTCCACTCGCGCGAGCGGAAGTGTCTCATGTAATCGGTTGAGACAACGCACGAACGTCGACTTGCCGCAACCGGAAGGGCCAATAATGGCTGTAACCTGGTTGGCTTCAATCTCTAAGTCGATGCCTTTGAGCGTTAAGTTGGAGCCGTACCAAGCCTTCAGCTCTGATACGACAATGCGTTCGCCCATTCATTCCACCTCGATTTTGTCCACCGTATTTTATCATACAAGCCGAGTATGAATGTATCGTCTCGGATTTGTAAACGTCTCGTAAAGGCACTTCGACTCGAGTCGAAGTGCCAAGCGAACAGTAGTGGATGGCGTCTGAAC
>JAKAXI010000117.1 GCA_021816665.1 Bacillota bacterium
GGGAATCGAAACACCGCCGTGTTGAAAAGGCGCTGTATCTGCTTGACGAGCCGGAGGCTGCTCTGTCTCCGACGCACCAGTTGGCGCTGCTTCGCATTTTGCGCGACCTCGAAGAGTCTGGCGACGCGCAGGTCATCATTGCCACCCATTCACCAATTTTGCTCGGTTATCCGAATGCTCGCATCCTCAACTTTGACACAAGTCCTCTCTCGGATATTGCGTACGAGGAGACAGATCACTACGCTGTGACTAAGGAGTTCTTAAACCATCGGGATCGATTACTTGCAGAACTGTTTGCAGATGATCCCGAGGGTTGACCAGGAGAGGGGTTGCCGACTTGGCAGACATGTTTAGATTTCCGCAGCCGGATATTCAGGAATTTTTCCGCACATACGCGGTAACCGGGTTTACCGTCAGCACGGACGAGCAGCGCATCGCGATCTCGACGAACCTCAGCGGTCGTTACAACGTATGGGGACTTGATTTGCCTAACACGTACCCACATCCCCTAACGTACGTTGACCAGACTCCACATGCATTGAAGTTCGACCCACAAGGGCGCTATATCCTGGTTGGGTTCGACCGCGATGGCGACGAAAATACGCAACTGTACGTGATCTCGCCAAGCGGTGGCGCACTGACGCCGATCCGCACGTTCGAAGGGCGCCGTCACTACTTCACTACGCTCTCCAAAGATGGAAACCGCGTGTACTATACGTCAGACAAAGAGAACCACAGTTTTATGAACGGTTACGTGTACGACCTCGAGACGGGAAAAGAGCGAACGCTGTACGATGGACAAGACACGACCACCGAACTCGTAGCTGTGGCGCCTGACGAATCGAGCTTTGTGACTGCCAAGTCGTACGCCAACACCTTCGTTGTGCCGTACCTGCACGTTGGGCAAGAGGTCCGTCCAATTACGCCGGATCCAAAAGTCGTACATAGCATTCACGACCTTGCTTACGTTGACAACGGACGTGTGGTTCTGACGACTAACTTTGACTCCGACAGTGCCTACTTGGCGAGTTACGACACGACAACAGGGAAGTTCGAGCCACTTTGGTCTCAACCGGGTGTCGACCTCGCTGGAATCGCGGTGCACGAGTCAACTGGCATGGTCTACGTCATTGCATCACAAGGCGTACAGGACCGCTTGTTTACGTACAACTTGAAGACAGGTGCGACAGAGGAAATCGATGTGCCGGTCGCCGTGATCGAGGGGCTGCATGTCGGTGCGAGCGGGGCCGTGTACCTGCTTGGTCGCAGTGACGTCGACCCTTTCAACCTGTACCGGAAGCCACTAGGTGGGAGCTGGGAGTCACTCACGAATAACCGCGTGATGGGTACCGAGCCGTTTGACTTGAGTCACGCAGAGGTGGTGCACTACGAGTCGTTTGACGGTCTCGAGATTGAAGCCTTGTGGTTCCCTGCCAACCCGATGACGGCCAACGGTTACACCGTTGTGTGGCCACACGGCGGTCCTCAGTCGTCGGAGCGTAAGATGTTTCGACCGTTTTTCCAATACCTCTGCAGCCGTGGCTACAACGTCTGGGCCCCGAACTTCCGCGGCAGTTCCAACTACGGCGCCAAGTTCATGCAAATGGTGAACGGCGACTGGGGCCACGGGCCGCGGCGGGACATGGTCGAGAGCATGGAGTGGTTGATTCGGGAGGGCAAGGCCGACCGCGACAAGCTGTTCCTCGTCGGGGGCAGTTACGGCGGCTACATGAGCTTGCTCTTGCACGGCCGACACGCTGAGTACTTCCAGGCGGTTGTCGACATCTTTGGACCGTCCAACCTGTTCACCTTCATCGACTCAGTACCGGATTCCTGGAAACCTGCAATGGCAATCTGGGTTGGCGATCCCGAAAAAGACAAAGACAGGCTCACAGCGGATTCACCTATCACCTACCTGGATGGTATGACGAAGCCGATGTTTGTCGTGCAAGGAGCGAATGACCCGCGCGTGGTGAAAGCAGAGTCCGATCAGATTGTCGAAGCACTGCGGTCACGCGGCGTCGAGGTCGAGTACCTAGTGTTTGACGACGAGGGTCACGGGTTTTCGAAGAAGGAGAACGAGATCGAGGCGTATCGTAGGATTGTCGAGTTCCTCGACAAACACCGCAAGTAGCGTCGAGATCTACTTTCCGCGCAAGTCATGTAGTTTCTGCTGGCGCTGTCCGACCTGGTCATTTCAGGTCGGACAGCTGCCGTTCCCACGACACCTGCCTGGCCATAGTGTGTCTTAGGTTCACTGTGCATGATTGTGCTTGGCGAGCCTGCCACAGGACATCTTCTTGCCGACGCCGACTGCCTTGCACAGTGCAGTGGCCGAGATCTAGCTAAGGGGGTGTCGTGTCCATGATGGGTGTAATTGGTTACCATCATCTTGGGATGCTGATCGCGATGTGGATCGTTCTCATCGCCATTGGCTGCACCATCGTTGTGCGGGTCCTGCAGGGTCTGCGTCGGTCCACCAACATTGGGGAACTCGCTGAAGCAGTAACGCGTCCGATGGTCTTTGACGTCTTACCGCTCATCATCCTGTCGCTGTTAACGCTGATTGATCCGACCGGAATACTCATCCGTATTTGGTACTACGTTGCCGCAGTACTCATTGTCGCCCGGCAGCTGATGTTGCTCAGTGGTCATATCAAATCCAAATAAGCCATACCGCAGTGCTGAGCAAATCGTGTATTTCCCGCCAGTGCGAAAGGGCAAGGGCTAAATCGCGAGGAATCGCGGGGGTCATCCCGATATCGTGACAAGGCTTGCAGTTCACCTGTAATCCGGGTAGGATAAGGGTGATGGACTTGGCACGGCGTTTCAAAACGGAACGTGGGCCCACGTGAACAACTTCTTCGCTCAGTTCATTTGGGCGGTTGCATCGCGCGAATGACGTTACCTGCTCACATCCGTCCCGCGAGGGGCGGTTTTTTATTAGCAAAAGGAGTGGAATCCAGATGAAGCGTGTGTTTTCCGGCATCCAACCGAGCGGGACCTTGACCATCGGTAACTACCTTGGCGCCATGAAGAACTTTGTGCGGTTGCAGAACGAGGCTGAATGCTACTTCTGCATCGTCGACTTACACGCGATCACGGTCCCCCAGGACCCTGCAGTGCTGCGCACGAACACGATGAGCTTGGCGGCCATGTACGTGGCATCCGGGATCGACCCATCGAAGTCGACGTTGTTTGTTCAGTCGCACGTTCGGCAGCACGCTGAGCTCGGCTGGTTGCTCCAGTGCATCGCTTACTACGGGGAACTAGGCCGGATGACGCAGTTTAAAGACAAGTCCGCACAAAGGGATGTCGTCACGGCGGGGCTCTTTACATACCCTGCGCTCATGGCTGCAGACATTCTACTCTACCAGACCGACCTCGTGCCAGTTGGGGAAGACCAAAAGCAGCACCTGGAGTTGACACGTGACATTGCAGAGCGCTTTAACAACCGGTTTGGACAGACGTTCGTGGTGCCGGAACCGTATATTCCGAAAGTAGGCGGGCGCATCATGAGCCTCGAAGAGCCGACAAAGAAGATGAGCAAGAGCGATGACAGCGCTGGCGCGTACATCTCCATGCTCGATGAGCCTGACGTTGTGCGCAAGAAAATCTCCCGTGCGGTGACCGACTCTGAGCGAGAAGTGCGATACGATGATGCGAACAAGCCTGCGATCAGCAACCTGCTGACGATTTACGCCCTGTGTGCAGACCGCACGGTGGAAGATGTCGTCGCGCAATACGCCGGACAGGGTTACGGGCCCTTCAAGAAGGACCTCGCCGAGGTGGTCGTCGCAGCGCTTGAACCGATTCAGGCTCGCTACCGTGAGTTGATGTCGTCTGGAGAGCTCGATACGTTGCTTCGGGACGCTGCTACACGTGCGGCCGAAGTCGCGGAAGTGACCGTAAAAGACGTCAAGGAAAAGCTCGGTTTTATCGTCTAAACGTGACAAAAAATCAACAACCATTTTGCAGGCACAGAGACCCCCTTGGGAACTGTGTCTGTTTGCGTCTAGAGATAATTCTGACTTTTGTTTGACAACTTTCTTTATGGTAAGATCCTTGGTGGCATATTGTCTGGAGCGGTGACGCACCCCGCTGCGTCGTACAACGGGATGGGTCAGGCGCTCAGCCACACCACCCATTTGAGTACATAGAGGGAGGCTCTTTCATGGCGCAATTTCAGCACTACGATCCTCCGACCAGTGGTCACCCCATTACGTTGCAGAATGGCCAGTTGAATGTTCCGGACGAACCGATCATTCCTTTTATCGAAGGCGATGGTACAGGTCCGGACATTTGGGCGGCATCCGTCCGCGTCTTTGACGCAGCTGTCGAGAAGGCGTACGGCGGAAAAAAGAAGATTCATTGGTACGAAGTGTACGCAGGTGAAAAAGCGTTTAACAAATTCGAGAACTGGCTGCCGGAAGACACACTGGAGGCACTGACCGAGTACATCGTCAGCATTAAGGGACCCCTGACGACACCGGTCGGCGGCGGCATTCGAAGCTTGAACGTGGCGCTTCGCCAACAACTCGACTTGTACGTTTGCCAGCGCCCGGTGCGCTACTTTACCGGTGTGCCATCTCCAGTGAAACGCCCTGAACTCGTTGATATGGTTATTTTCCGTGAAAACTCCGAGGACATTTACGCCGGCATTGAATGGGCTGAAGGTACCCCGGAAGTGCAGAAACTGGTCAATTTCCTGCAGACCGAACTCGGTGTGAAAAAGATCCGCTTCCCCGAGACATCCGGCATCGGCATCAAACCGGTTTCGAAGGAAGGTACCGAACGCCTCGTTCGCGCGGCGATTGAATACGCGTTGACGCACAAGCGCAAGAGCGTAACGCTTGTGCATAAAGGCAACATCATGAAGTTCACAGAAGGTGCCTTCAAAAACTGGGGCTATGAGCTCGCAGAGCGCGAGTACAGCGACAAAGCCTTTACGTGGTCTGAGTACGACCGCATCAAGGCTGACAAAGGACAAGAAGCTGCAGATGCCGCACAAAAGGCAGCTGTCGACGCTGGCAAGATTATCGTCAAAGACGTCATTGCCGACGCATTCCTGCAACAAATCTTGACGCGTCCGGCAGAGTACGACGTGATTGCGACACTGAACCTCAACGGCGACTACATCTCTGATGCTCTCGCTGCTCAGGTTGGGGGGATCGGTATCGCGCCAGGAGCGAACATTAACTACGTCACGGGTCACGCAGTCTTTGAGGCGACACACGGGACCGCACCGAAGTACGCTGGACTCGACAAAGTCAACCCGGGTTCAGTCATTCTCTCTGGTGTGATGATGTTCGAGTATATGGGTTGGCAGGAAGTTGCAGACAACATTACCGCCGCTCTCGAGAAGACGATTGCTCAAAAGACGGTGACATATGACTTTGCGCGACTTATGGAAGGCGCGACTGAGGTGAAGGCCTCGCAGTTCGCGGACGCGATCATCCGGAACCTCTGACGTTGAGCGAAGGAGGCGGGGTGATTTCATTCACCCTACTCCTTCATCTCGGCAGGTTCGGTTCACACGCGTCTTCGCGGGCTTGGTGGTATACACAGCACCCCCGCACCTGTGTGCGGAATGGGAGGAGAGGACGCACATGTTGAAGCGAAGGAAGATCTCCGTCATTGGGGCAGGCTTTACCGGTGCAACGACAGCGTTTATGCTGGCACAGCGTGAGCTTGGCGACATCATCCTGCTCGACATTCCACAGTTGGAGGACCCGACACGCGGGAAAGCGCTCGACATGCTCGAAGCGATGCCAGTCGTCGGATCCGATGTACACATCATGGGTACATCCAGCTACGAAGATACAGCGAACTCTGACCTGGTCATTATCACCGCCGGTGTCGCGCGCAAGCCGGGAATGAGCCGCGATGACCTCGTGAATACGAACGCGGGTATCGTGAAGTCAGTCACGGAGCAAGTTGTAAAATTCTCTCCCAATACCATTTTGCTCATCCTCAGCAACCCCGTGGACGCCATGACCTATGTAGCGTACAAAACGTCCGGTTTCCCAAAAGAGCGGGTCATTGGTCAGGCTGGCGTTCTCGATACCGCCCGCTTCCGCACGTTCGTCGCCGAAGAGTTGTCTGTGTCTGTGGAAGATGTGCACGGCTTTGTGCTCGGTGTTCACGGCGACGACATGGTGCCGCTCGTCCGGTACTCGAACGTCGGCGGTGTTCCCATTGAAAAACTCCTGTCGCGTACCCGAATTGATGAGATTGTCGAGCGCACCCGCAAAGGCGGCGGAGAGATCGTCAACCTCTTAGGCAACGGCAGCGCCTACTATGCACCAGCCGCGTCTCTGACGGAGA
>JAKAXI010000118.1 GCA_021816665.1 Bacillota bacterium
CTCTCCGGGTTTTTTCGGCGGAACAGGCTCAAACGGCCATTTGTCTGCAATCGTGGCTAATATCTCGTCCGCTGGGACCACATCGTCGAGGCGCCAGCCGTTGGTATTGCCGACGTCCATGTATTCGATAAAGCGGACTGTTGCCCCACTCTTGCGAAAGTGCTCAGCCATGTCCGTAATTTCGCTGTCATTGACGCCTCGTTTCACAACCATGTTCACTTTTACGGGATCAAGGCCGGCACTTTGTGCTGCTTCGATAGCAGCGAGAACGCGTGATGCCGGGAATCGCACGTCGTTCATCCGCATAAACGTGTCGTCATGAACGGAATCGAGGCTGACGGTAACACGTTGAAGACCCGCCTCACGAAGTTCTCGTGCCCGCTGCAAAGTGAGCAACGACCCGTTCGTCGTCATGGCGATGTCTTCAATCCCAGGAATTTTCGCGAGCATGCGGACAAGCTCAGGCAGATCGCGGCGCAGCAGCGGTTCTCCACCGGTCAATCGCACTTTCTGAACTCCCTCTGCCGCGAACAGCGCTGCAAGTCTTGCGATCTCTTCAAACGTCAGCAGTTCTTCGTGGGGCAAAAATGCAAAATCGGGTCCGAAAACTTCACGTGGCATGCAGTACCTGCAACGGAAGTTGCAACGGTCGGTCACTGAAATACGCAAGTCCTGCATGGGGCGATTGAGCGCATCTGTTAACACCACCATCCCCCCTTTCCCACATTATATCAGACAGGCAAGCCACCTCCACTTGGATCGTCTATTCCGGAAATGAGACAACCTATGCAAAGCATATAGTTGACTTGGTTAGTTGACGAGGAGGTGTCCGTCTGTGCCTACTTCAGGGCGGCTCGGTCTTGCGCTCAGTGGCGGCGCACTCAAGGCTTCTGCTCATGTGGGGATTTTATCCGCCCTCAACAAGCTCGGTATCTATCCCGACGTTGTGGCTGGAACCTCGGCTGGGTCGTTTGTGGCCGCTGCATATGCTCACGGACTGCGATCCGATGACTTTGCAGAGGTGCTCAGTCGGTTTCCTGGGCGAAAGTTGCTTGACTACGGATTTCCCCTTACGTCTGCGCTGTGGAATTTGCTCACTGATCCACTTCGAAAACGCGGACATGTTCCTAGATTACCGAACGGACTCTTGCGCGGTCGGCGTTTACAGCGATACGTATCATCTGTTCTACAACAGGTTCCACCGAGGGGGGCAACCATTCCTTTTCACGTCATCGCAACTGACCTGTGGACAGGTAAACCTGTTTCATTCACAAATGATGACAATGCGATTGCACAGGGGCTCGGTCAGCCGATCGACGACCTAGCGCAAGTGATTGTCGCGAGTTGCTCTCTGCCAGGCATCTTCACTCCAGTCAACCTATCCCCTTGGTTGCTGGCGGACGGCGCTTGTCGCCATTATGTGCCGGTTCGAGTGCTGCAAGATGTAGGTTGTGAAAAGGTGATCGCGGTGAATTTGTATCGTCTTGACGACAGCTGGGCTCCGCAGTCGTTTGCTCATGTGCTTTCGCGTAGCTACGACATTTTACTGCAAGATGCAGTGGAAAACGACATGACGGGTCCGAACGTCTATGTTCTTGCGCCTGACGTGGGAAACTTTACGTGGGTGTCATTCGATCAAATGGAAAACGGGGTTCGGGCAGGGGAAGCAGCAGTCCATCGCCACAAGGAGGAGATTAAAGCGTTTCTGGAGCGACCTCTCCTGCGAAAAGAAGCAGGGCGAAAACCTCAGAGTCCGAGATTTTCGCCCGCTCCATCGCTTCACATCAACGGCCAGTCGGCTGTACACCGATAAGGTGTCGTTACCGCACCCAGACGTCGACTGACTTGTCGTAGCTCGAAAAGCCGTCCGGGAACCACAGCGACAATTCGCGAGCGGCGCTTTCTGGTGAGTCCGAACCGTGGACGATGTTCATTCCGATACTCTGTGCAAAGTCTCCGCGGATGGTGCCGGGCGCAGCTTCGGCAGGATTGGTTTTGCCCATCATGCTGCGGGCGACGGCAATTACTCCCTCGCCTTCCCAAACCATGGCAAAAACCGGTGAAGACGTGATGAATTGCACCAATTCTCCGAAAAACGGACGCTCTTTGTGTTCAGCATAGTGTTGTTCTGCGAGTTGGGTAGGAACCTGCATGAGTTTTGCACCGAGCAGTTTAAAGCCCTTTTTCTCGAACCGCTGCACGATTTCCCCCACGAGTCCGCGTTGTACGCCATCTGGTTTTACCATCAAAAACGTCTGTTCAACTGCCATGTTTACATACACTCCTTGTGAATGGGTTAGTTAGCTCATTCGAGCATTGACAAATTGCGCCACGCTAGCCAAGTCGGTCCGCAGTTGTCCGGTTTCCAACTGATCAAGCAACACCATGGCTTTCTCCATGTAGCGCCGAGCCAAATCGCGTGCAAACGGCAGTCCGTCAGAGCGCCGCACTAAATCCAACGCCCGGTCAATATCCGAGCCGTGCATGGACGGCTGAACAGTGGCCCGAAGTACTTCACCCACGGCAGACTCCCGCGCGGCGTGTAACGCTGGAAGGGTCAAGTTCCCTTGGCGCAAATCACCTCCGACCGGTTTCCCGACTACATCCGCGTCTGCGACATAATCCAGAACATCGTCCGTAATCTGAAAGGCCATACCTGTATAGTAGCCAAATCGGCGCAGTACGCGGACACTTTCTGGCGCTGCGCCAGCAGCCACTGCACCAAGCGAGCAACTGACGGAGATGAGTAGTGCCGTCTTGCGCTCCACGCGTCGCAGATAGCGTCGGAGGGACTGGCGCCAGTTATAAAAGTCCTGAATCTGCTCAATTTCACCTTCGCACATCCTCACGATGGCATCCGACATTTCACGGTGAATCTGCAGATTCGGAATTTGCGTCAGCAACCCCAGTGCCCTGCCAAGCAGGTAGTCCCCAGCGTACATGGCTGCTAAGTTTCCCCACTTTGCACGCACAGTCGGCCGACCGCGTCGAGTCTGTGCGTCGTCAATCACGTCGTCATGAACCAGAGTTGCCATGTGAATCATTTCAACCGCCGCTGCAAGTGGAATCACCCAGTCCGCATCCATGTCTCCAAAACGGCTGCACATCAGTACGAATAAGGGGCGAATCCGTTTGCCGCCGGCGTTCAACAACTCTGCGTTGGCTTGCGTCAACTCTGCATTTTGGCCCTTCACTTGTTCGCTCAACAGAGCTTCTACGGCCTGCATATCACTGTGGTAGCGATCCAACACCGCCTGGATATCCATCTCGGTCTCAGTCCGCCACCTTTCGGCCGATGTGTAGCGCCGCAATCCCGCCCGTGAGTGGGTAACTCTTGATGTCCACAAGCCCTGCTTGTGAAAACAAACTTTCCAGAGCCAACCGGTCAGGAAAATTCGTCAACGATTCGGGCAACCAAGCGTACTGTTCCTTCGCGCCGGCTACGAGCCCTCCGATCGTCGGGAGGATGCGATAAAAATAGAAATAGTACAGGGTTCTAAACGGTGGCCACTCGGGTTTGGATAACTCAAGGGATACGACTTGTCCACCTGGTTTCACGACGCGGGTCATTTCGCGGAGAACAGTCAGAATGTCCGGCACGTTGCGCAATGCGAAGCCAATCGTCGCGACGTCATAGGTATTATCAGCAAACGGCAGGGCCATGGCGTCTCCGTGGATGAAGCGCACCGTATTCTGCAATGACGGTCGATCAATGAGTTTGACCTCTGCAACATCAAGCATCTCTCGCGTGAAGTCAATGCCGTCAACATGCCCTGTCGGTCCAACAGCCTCGGCTAATGAAAAGGTCCAGTCACCAGTTCCTGCCGCAACATCGAGCGCACTTTGCCCGGGCTGAATCTGAATATGATTCATGGCAAAACGTCGCCAGCGTTTATGCTGTTGGAAAGACAACAGGGAGTTCATCAGGTCGTAGCGCTTCGCGATGCGTGAGAAGACTTGATTGACGTACGCCGCCTTGTTCTGTTGCGCGTTCATCCCCGATTGCCCTCCAAGTATGTATGGCTTTCAAACCGCTCGCGAAGAGGTACGAAGAACTCTTCGACAAACGAGGCGACAGGCTCGAGCACAAAGCTAACTGGTCCCGTGAATTGGGCAATCGCAACCGATAGCCAGTCAAATACCTGTCTTGCGCTAAAATGCGGATGTTCGCCGCCACGGTAAAAGTCTTCATTTGCCACATAGGCGCGGACGACAGGGCGAAGGCGGTCTACTTCCCCGGCATTCTCGGGTAAGAAATGTCGCGCCAATGCGTAGAGAAGTTCCCCTTCCACGGTCTCCCGCAGGTCCATGTAGTGTTCCGGCAGCACAGATAAACTAGATGTCTGCAGCAAGGTTACCTTCGCCTCATTAATCCTACAAACGGCATTGCTGAGCCGGGAAATGACGTCAAGCCGACCCGCTCGTGCCAACAGCCAATAGTAGCGACTGCTGTCGTAGTCACCCGCCAGGACTGTCAGTTGCCGCCGTCGGTCTGACACCCGGTTGACGTCTTCGTGGATCGACAAGCCCTGCGCCAACAGCAACAAGGCTTCGACTACAACCTTGGCTTCTGCTAGTGGAACGCTTGCCGCTTCGAGGATGGCGCGCGATACCCCAAAATGGAATCGGCTCGCTGCCTGTTGAATCTGATTCGCAGCGAGAAACGGGTGATGCATATATTGTTGTAGGTTTGCATTCACGTCGTCAAAGTGAAGTCGCTGCGCCTCGCTCATGCCGTTAGATTGCCTCCATGCCACTTGTTCCACCTCTACAGACCCGCGCGTACCGCCCCTGACCACGCTCATTATAGCACAGGCAGTCCGCCGTATCGGTGCCCTGAGTTTCCGTCTCGTTGGTTAATCTTCTACGGTAGGAATCGTGCCGTGTTTGGTGTATAGGATGGCCCTGCCGCGAATTTTCATCGCTGAGGTGTGTTCTGTAAACTGCGCGATCATCACCTCACCGCGGTCAAGTTTCTCAGTGTGGTGAAACTTTGTCTCGCTGCCGCGTGTCATACCAATAACTTGTACACCGTTCTCCAGTGCTCGAATGATGAAGTACTCGCCTAGCACGGTAGTAGTATCCGCCATCGCCCTTCCTCCCCGTCCTGCTCCATCTTCGAACCGTTTGCGTCCGGAGCTCCAACTTGAAGTGTCTTAATCACAGAGCCGCTCGAACGAAAAACCAGCGTGCAACACGCTGGTTTCGTGGTCGGAATGCCGGGATTTGAACCCGGGACCTCTACCTCCCCAAGGTAGCGCGCTACCAGGCTGCGCTACATCCCGCTATTCTTACGTGCATGTGCCATTATAAACGAATTCCACTGGCAGTGCAACGCGAAGACGGGTGTCGAGGAGCGAGCCATATAAATTACCGAATGCCTTCTCTAAGCGTTTTTCCAGCTCGAAACGCTGGAATTTTACTGGCAGCAATTTCAATCGTTTCACCAGTCTGTGGATTGCGGCCCGTTCTTGCCGCTCGTTCCCGAATTTCAAAATTCCCGAAACCAACCAACTGGACTTTCTCGCCTTTTCCGAGTGCCTCCGAGATCACGTCAAACACCGCGTCGACGGCCGCGGACGCCTCTTTTTTGGAGAGTTCTGCCCGTTCGGAAACAGCTTGTACGAGTTCTGTCTTGTTCACTGTCGTGGTCACCTCTTTTGATTGCTTCACCCGCCAAGGGGAGCGTCTCTGTGAAACTGTGAGTTCTATTACCGTTGTCTCCAGAATGCGGACTTTTATACCTTCACCGAGAGATTTTTATAACCTCGCTCAGTCTGTAAGGAATTGCGTGACGACAGGGTTTCTTTGAACGGCACAACCTGTCTAACGTAATCAAGGGCGGCCTCTCCCTAGAGGCCGCCAATCGGTCAGTTGTCTTGTGCGACTGCAATCTCCGAGTCTGGCACTCTAGCTGCGACGTGCATGCTAGAGGATAATCGCGATAAGTCCACCGCTGCCCTCGTTGATGATTCGCTGTAGAGTCTCTTTTAGTTTGAACTGTGCGTTCTCTGGCATGAGTGACAGCTTGCCGGAAATTCCTTCGCGAACGATTGCTGCCAGTGACTTGCCAAAGATGTCGCTCTCCCAAATCTTGAGCGGGTCCTTCTCAAAGTCCTGCATCAGGTAGCGCACGAGTTCTTCAGACTGCTTTTCTGTCCCTACGATGGGTGCAAACTCGGACTCCACATCCACGCGGATCATGTGAATCGAAGGTGCGGTGGCCTTCAAACGGACACCAAAGCGTGAGCCCTGACGAATTAATTCCGGCTCATCGAGCGTCATTTCCTCCAGCGCCGGCGGAGCGACCCCGTAACCAGATCG
>JAKAXI010000119.1:0-1846 GCA_021816665.1 Bacillota bacterium
CATACAAGCCGAGTATGAATGTATCGTCTCGGATTTGTAAACGTCTCGTAAAGGCACTTCGACTCGAGTCGAAGTGCCAAGCGAACAGTAGTGGATGGCGTCTGAACGTGACAGTCTGCTTCCAAACGTGACAGTCCGTTGATAGGCCTCAGTCATAGCTTGTATAATAAAGTGGATCTTGCCCAAGGAGGTTTGTTTGTGGATCTGCGAGAAGTGGAATACAGAGTGCAAGCGGGAGTGGCGACGGTTACCCTCAATCGGCCGGATGCCATGAATGCGCTGACGCGCCAACTGCGAAGTGACCTGTTGACGGCACTGGCCGAAGCGGCGGAGGATTCATCAGTACGCGCTGTTTTGTTGACGGGGGCTGGAAGAGGATTCTGTGTAGGACAAGACGTGAAGGAACTTTCGGAAGATTACGCCAAAGAAGGTCCGCAAATGGGCCGGTTGGTCGAAACCGAGTACATACCGATTGTCAAGGCGTTGCGCGCTATGCCTAAACCTGTGGTGGCACTGCTCAACGGACCTGCTGTTGGCGGTGGTATGGCGTTGGCGCTGGCCGCAGACTTTCGTGTCATTCACGAGAAGAGTGCTCTCACGCCTGTGTTCGTGAAGGTCGGGCTCGTTCCGGACTCAGGCGTGACGTTTTATCTCAGCCGTATGGTGGGACTGGCCCGGGCGATCTCACTGACGATGCGGGGCCAGGCGATCACCCCGGCAGAGCAAGTGGCGTTTGGCCTCGCGGCAAAAGTCAATTCGACACTGGAAGAGGCACAGGCTGAAGCGGATGCGCTGCTCACTGAGCTCGCGGCGGGTCCGACCGAAGCCTACGTTCAAATCCGCAGGTTGTACGACCAAACCGCCGGCGTTAGCCTCGAGGAAGCTCTGGTGCTTGAAAAAGATGTCCAGCACCAGTTGGCGCAGACTGCTGATCATATGGAGGCAGTCACGGCATTTCTTGCACGCAGAAACCCGCAGTTTCAAGGGAAGTAAGACCGTTTGGTTTGCTTTGTCACGAATCTCACAAATTAAATCGAGGGAATGGAGAGGTGTTTTGAATGACACAGACGATGTTGCCAGCGGGTACTTTTACCGGCAAGACCGCAGTCGTTACAGGTGGCGGGACGGGGATGGGCCGGGGTTTTGCGACCGAACTGGCTCGCCTGGGCGCACACGTGGTGCTCGCGGGCCGCAAAGAGGAACGCCTGGCTGCGGCGGCAGACGCGATCCAAAGCGAAGGTGGAAAGGCTAGTTACTTTGCCACAGACATTCGCGATCCGGAACAGGTCGAGGCGTTGATGAACACCGCTGTGGAACGCACGGGGCGTCTGGACATTTTGGTCAACAACGCGGCAGGGAACTTCATTGTGGACAGTGACAAACTGTCTGTGAATGGCTGGAACTCCGTCGTGAACACCGTGCTGAACGGCACTTTTTACTGCACGCGTGCTGCGGGACTGAAAATGATTGAAGCAGGCAACGGCGGTAAAATTCTGTCGGTTGTCGCGAGCTACGCGTGGACGGGTGGACCGCGGACCGTGCATTCTGTAGCCGCCAAGGCTGGTGTGACCGCGATGACGAAAACGCTTGGCGTGGAGTGGGCTCACCACGGCATCCGTGTGAACGCCATCTGCCCCGGTCCGACCGACACAGAGGGCGCGCGTCCACTGTGGGCTGACCCAGAGGAAGAGAAGCGTCTGCGCGCGAAAATCCCTGTTGGGCGTTTTGGTACCGTTGAGGAGATGGCGCAGGCGGCGAGTTACTTGTTGTCACCGTACGCTGATTTCGTAAACGGAGAAATCTTCGTGATCGACGGCGGCGAGTGGCTTTTGACCTATCTCCGGCC
>JAKAXI010000119.1:1856-6309 GCA_021816665.1 Bacillota bacterium
GCTTCGGAAAACGCTCACGTCATGAGCGAAGGTCTGCTCGCAGGCAGGAAGGTATTGGTGACTGGCAGTTCGCGCGGGATTGGCCGCGCGACTGCTCTTGCCATGGCTCGACAGGGAGCGGACGTGGCGGTGCACTACCATCGTCAGTCTGACCTCGCCGGAGAAGTGGCCGCAGAAATTCGCCGCCTTGGCCGGGAAGCCATTGCCGTGCCAGCGAACCTGGAGTCCCCTGAAGACGTCGACCGCATGTTCGACGCCATTGAAAGCACTTGGGGTGTGCTTGACGTGTACGTGGCGAACGCAGCAGCGACAGCGTTTAAACCGCTCTTGGAAATGAAGCCGCATCACATTGACCGCACCTACCGTCTGTTGATTCAAAGCCTCCTGCAGGCTGCGCAGCGCGCCGTCCCCCTGATGCAAGGGCGGCCCGGGAGGATACTCGCGGTGTCGGGTCACGGCGTGCGCTTCACACTCCCCTTGTACGGCTCAATCGGCTCGGCCAAAGGTGCTGAAGAATCACTCATTCGTTACCTAGCAAGCGAGTTGGGACCTTATCAGATCACCTGTAACTCTGTCGCACCGGGTGTCGTCGACACCGACTCGGCTCGCTTCTACAAAGGTGAGGCGTACGGGGAGTTCGAGAACGCAGTGAGTGCGCAGACGCCGCTCGGGCGTTTAGCGACACCAGAAGACATCGCAGACGTGTTGGTGTTCCTCGCGAGCGATTTAGCGCGGTTCATTACGGGTCAGGTCGTTTGCGTAGATGGAGGACTCACGCTCACATCGGGCCCGTTTGAAGTCACTAAGTAATCTCTTGTGCAGAAAGGGTGAACCACGTGGACAAGCGAATGACGCTCGACGATGTAGTGTCAGAAATTCGAAATGGCGACACAATCGCGATTGGTGGGTCGTCCCTGTCGAGAAAACCGATGGCACTCGTGCGCGCCTTAGCGCGGGCAGGTCGTAAAGACTTGCGATTGGTTGTCGATGTCGGGGGCCCAGAAGTTGACCTGCTCCTCGGGACCGGCAGTGTTGCGGCTGTGCGGTATGCGTTTGTCGGCTTCGAAGTGATGGGGCTCGCACCGCACTTTCGCCGTGCACGTCAAAAAGGCGGCGTAGACTTTGAGGAGTGGACGGAGTACACGATTATGGCAGGTCTTGATGCCACCATTAAGCGCGTGCCGTTTTTGCCGACACACACCGGTCTAGCCACCGATGTGCTAAACGTAAACCGCTCATTCAAACGCTTCAACGATCCGTTTGGCGGCGAGGAGTTGGTTGCCATTCCGGCAATTCGACCGGACGTCGCGCTCATTCACGTAAACTACGCCGATGTGCAGGGGAACGGCGTGATCCTTGGGGATGGGCACGTCGACGTGCTGTGCGCCAAGGCAGCCAAGAACACGTACATGTCCTGTGAACGGATCATCTCGCCAGAGGAACTGCAGCGGTACGGTCGCGATGTCCAGGTGCTGCGTGTACATACAGCGGGCGTCGTGGAGGTGCCGTGGGGCGCTCACCCCACGGGCTGTGCACCCGAATACCGCGCAGATTTGCGCCACATGCAAGACTACCTCATCAGCTGTGGCAAAGTGGAAGACTGGCAAGCCTATCAAGATCGGTTTATTTACTCCGATCACGCCCGCTACCTGGAAAACCAGGGCGGAGTGGAAGACTTGGTGGCGCGTCTCAAGGTGTAAGCTGTGCGAATCAGACCTGAATATCGCTGTGACCTGCGGTTTTGTGCAGAGTTGAAAGGAGGAGTCCTGAGTGCCACTTGAAACGCCTTACTCGGTGGACGAGTTTCTGATCACGACGATGGCGCGGCAATTTTCCGGCGAAGTGCTGGTCAGTTCTGTCACTGCGTTCGGAGCCTTGTCTGCGCGTCTGGCAAAAATGCGTTACGCGCCAGACATCGCGGTGCTGTCGACGCCAGAGTCTGGCATGGAAGTACTGCCGATGCCGACGCTGACGCTCGGGCAGTTCCTGACCGACGCGCAGAGCGGGATTCCGTTGTCAATGGAAGAGATCTTTGACGCGATTTTCACGGATCACTTTCGGATTTGGATTAACCCTTCGCAGATTGACCAGTTCGGCAACACAAACATCACGTGTATCGGCGACTGGCATCAACCGAAAGTTGCGCTCGTCGGGTCGCGCGGGATTCCAGAGGATACGAGTCACTTGTCCGAGATCTTCTATTACATTCTGCGACACGACCCCCGCTCCGTCGTTGAACACGTGGATTTTCGCAGTGGGGCCGGCAACGGCGAGGAGCGAGACCACGACCTTGGTCGTCACGGAGCACCGACGCTGCTCGTATCCGATCTAGGAGTGTTCGACTTTACCGGGCCGGGCGGCCGGATGTCCATTCGCTCGCTGCACCCCGGCGTGACTGTAGAAGAGGTCCAGGAGAAGTCTGGGTTCGAGGTATACGTACCAGAAGACGTGCCGATCACGCCCGAGCCGACAGAGGACGACATCTTGATCATCCGCTCGGCTGACCCGCTCGAAGTGCGCAAGTGGGAGTCGTTGTCTGGTCCGGAAGCAGCGGAGCGGTTTGTGCAGGTCTACGAGCGTGAGCGGCAACTCCTGCATGCGACGTGGCCGCAGCTGAAGCGATGAGCGTGCAGAACCAGCGCGTGCTGGTTACAGGCGGGGCACACGGGATTGGCCTGGCCACTGCGAAGCTGTTTCAGGAGCGCGGGGCGGAGGTTGCCATCTGGGCACTGCACGAGGAGAGTATTGCCGAGGCGAAGGACACACTTGGGGCCGATATGTTTGGTCAGGCGGTCGACGTCGGCGACCTTGGCGCTGTCGACGCTGCACGCAGACAACTGCGTGAACGTTTTGGGCCGATTGACATTCTGGTCAACAACGCAGGATATACACTGACTTCACACTTCCTTGATGAGCAGCAAGGCTACTGGGAGCGCGTGGTCGCCACGAACCTGTGGGGGGTCGTCTACACGACTCAAGTGTTCCTGCCGGACATGCTTGCGCAAGGCCAAGGGGCTATCGTGAACGTCGTCTCGGACGCGGGTCGGGTAGGCATGCAGGGCGAGGCGTTGTACGCCGCTGCAAAAGGCGGCGTGATCGCGTTTTCGAAGTCGATTGCACAGGAAGTTGCCAAACGCGGGGTACGAGTCAACTGTGTCTCGCCGGGCCCAACGCGGACACGAATTCTCGAGGAAAACAGTGAACACGGGGACGCGGGCAAGCTGATTGAGGCGATGGTGAAACGGATCCCGATGCGCAAGATTGCGGAGCCGGAAGAAGTCGCAGAGGCAATCGTGTTCTTTGGCAGTCCTGCCGCCTCACACGTAACTGGGCAAGTCCTGTCTGTGTCTGGTGGACTGACGATGGTTGACTGAAACGGTTATCAACAGACAGCCTGTGAAAAGCGGCGGAGAATTACTCCGCCGCTTTCCATATGACCACACCGTTTTGACCACCGAATCCGAAGGAATTGCTGAGCGCGTACGTGACGCGTCGTTCTAGTGGGCCGTCGCGAAGGAGCATCGCGGGTGCGTCAGGCTCGGGCGTGTCACAGTGAAGATTGGGAGGGAGAACGCCTTTGTGCAGCGACTCCACACAAGCCAAGCTCTCCACTGCGCCTGCTGCACCGAGAGAGTGACCGATGGAACCTTTGATTGAGCTGACTGGGATTTTCTTCAAAGCGTCGCCGAACACGCTGTTCAGGGCGTGGATCTCGGCGTCGTCCCCGGCCTTTGTAGACGTCGCGTGTGCGTTGATGTAGCCGATTTGCTCCGGTTGTAAGCCAGCCGAGCGGAGCGCCTTGCGCATGGCGAGCGCTGCACCTTCCCCTTTCGGGTGTGGGGCAATCTGATGAAAGGCGTCATTAGTTGTACCGTAACCGACGAACTCGGCGTAAATTTTGGCACCGCGGGCTATCGCGCGCTCGTAGGGTTCGAGAACAAGTACGGCTGCGCCTTCACCCATCACCATGCCAGCGCGGTCTTGATCAAATGGGCGAGACCATGCAGACAGGTCATCTGGACCGTGGACAGCGAGCGCACCAGACGCGCGCAGTCCAGCGAGCAAAGTCGGCGCGAACAGGCAGTCCGTCCCTCCGGCGAGAGCGACGTCAATTTGTCCACTTTGCAGCCACATCAGGGCCTCGCCAAGTGAGTTCGCAGAAGACGCACACGCCGTTGAGTATGTGAGGACAGGTCCTTGTACTCCATACTGGATTGCCATCGCTGCTGCTGCACCGTTCGGAATGGACTTGGACACAAGCCGTGGTTCGGCACGGTTGGTCCGCTCCGTGAGTAAACTAGCGGCAGCATCGTCAAAATTTCGCACTGAACCAAACGTCGTGCCCATAAAAACGCCAATCCGGTCTGAGTCCGTTCCTGTCTTCCACTCTAATGGGTTGTCAGCTTGCGCGAAGCCAGCATCGACTACCGCCTCTCCGGCGGACACCAAGGCC
>JAKAXI010000120.1 GCA_021816665.1 Bacillota bacterium
AGTTTCTGGTCAACTTGCTGGCGGATCTGATAGACTACGCGCTGTGCGACACCGGCCATGATGTACTGTTGCACGTAGCTGAACAGAGAACTGAACAAATATAGCCCAAGCAAAATGACGATGGTGCGCTCGATATAGGCGAAGTCGATTCCGCCGCTACCACCGTGTAATCGGGACATCACGCCCTCAAAAATGCGGGTTGTAGCCCCCCCAAGCACCCGTGGGCTGAAGATGCTGAAAACAGTGCTTGCGATCGCAGCGCCAAATACGACTGTCAGGCGTGGCCACTGAGGTACCATGTAGCCCAAAAAGCGCAGGAGTGTGCGGCGAAAATTCCGTGGTTTTTCTACTGGTCGTCCGATCGCCTGTGGACCGCCGCCGCCAAACCGGCCTTGCGGTCCCCCTCCGGGTCCACCGTGAGAGGATGAGCCTGTCACAGTTTGTGGTCCCCGTCGTGCATTCATGCGCTCGCCCCCTCACCGAGTTGCGACTCCACAATCTCGCGGTAGACAGGGCAAGAGGCGAGCAAGGCCTTGTGTGTCCCGATGCCGACAACCGTACCTTCGTCGAGCACAACAATTTGATCTGCGTCCATAACGGTGCCGACTCGCTGCGCAACCATCAGCACCGTCGCATCGGCAGTCTCTTGCCGTAACGCCGTGCGTAACGCCGCGTCCGTTGTGTAGTCGAGTGCCGAAAGGCAGTCGTCGAGAATGTACACAAGAGGGTGACGGACAAGCGCGCGGGCGATCGACAGGCGCTGACGCTGTCCACCTGAGAGGTTTTGCCCACCTTGGGCGAGCTCGGCATCATACGAACCGTCAAGTGCCTCAATGAACTCCGCTGCCTGCGCGACCTCTGCTGCATGTCGAACTTCCTCCAACGTTGCATCTGGACGACCATAGCGAATGTTGTCTGCAACAGAGCCGCTGAACAAGACTGTCTTTCCAGGCACGTAGCCGATTTTGCTGCGCAGTTCCTCTTGCGAGTAGTTGCGCACGTCCACTCCGTCGACAAGGACTTGGCCGCTGTCGACGTCGTAGAAGCGCGGGACAAGGTTCATCAGCGTAGATTTCCCCGCACCTGTGCCGCCGATAATGGCCGTGACCTGGCCTGGCCGCGCGGAAAAGGAAACGTGGGAGAGCGCGGGTTGCTCCGCTCCAGGGTAGCTGAACGTCACGTCTCTGAACTCGACGAAGCCATAACTGCTGGAGTGACTCGGAGTCTCTGGATCCTGAATCTCAGGCGACACACTGAGCACTTCGTGGATTCGGTCTGCAGACGCTGTCGCGCGAGGGAACATAAAGAACATCATGGAGACCATCAGGACTGCGAACAGGATCTGCATCACGTACTGAATGAACGCCATCAACTGGCCAACGAGCATGGCGCCGTGGTTAATCTGCTTGGCACCAAACCAGAGAATCGCTACGGTTGACACGTTCACGATGAGCATCATTAATGGCATCATCAGTGCCATCAAACGGTTGACCTGGACCGCTGTGTCAGTAAGGTCGCGGTTCGCAACGTTAAAACGCGCCTCCTCGTAATCTGCACGGCCAAATGAACGGATCACTCGGACGCCGGTGAGTGATTCCCGTAGCACGCGGTTGATGCGGTCGATCTTCTTTTGCATCGACCGAAACAGTGTCACCCCTCTGCGCATGACCAAGAAGATGGCGATGCTAAGCACGGGGATGACCACAACAATAATCAGCGACAGTTTGGCATCTGTGGTCACTGCCATGATGATCCCGCCGATGGCCGTCATCGGTGCAAGCACCATCAGCCGCAGCATCATATTGACAAGTTGCTGCACCTGCGTGATGTCATTTGTGGTGCGCGTGATGAGCGAAGCCGCGCCTAGTTGGTCAAACTCGTGCAAGGAAAACTGCTCGACCTTCGAAAACACCAGACTGCGCAAAGTCCTGCCAAAGCTCGACGATACGTCCGATGACAAGTAACTGGCCGCAATCGAACAGCCCACACCGCCGATGGAGACGAGGAGCATCAGGACACCGATGTGCAGGATGTAGGGAATGTTGCCTTGAACAATGCCAATATCCACGACATTTTGCATCAGATTCGGCAAGTACAACGTCGACATGGATTGAAGAAAAATGAGTACAAGTACCCCGACAATAGCCAGGCTGTGCGGCGATAAATAATGCAGCAGTTTTCGCACTGAAGGTCACCCCCGATAGGCGCGCCAAGCCTGCCAAGTTAGACGGCAGGCTACGAAGCCACCCGTGCTGATGGACGCAGCCTTATCCTCGCTTTTATTTTAATCAATAAATCATTGGCTGGAAAGAGTGCAACCCCCTCCACGCCAAGTGAAGTCTGCGCTATGATGGTGACTATGACGCAGTTGGGAGGCGGGGGAGCGGGCGTGCTCATGGAAGCGTCACTGCAGACTTCGGAAGCTGTGGTCCGACCCGGCCGCAGGAGGTTGCCGCGGTCGTGGTTTATCGGGATCGGATCGATCGTGTTGGTGACCGCGATCTGGGGGTTTAGCAACATCGTCATGCTACGCAGCGAAATGGTGATGTCCCCAGTCGTCATGCTGTGGTTCCGCTTCAGTGCAGGAGCAGTGTTGTTCATGCCGTGGGTGCTGCGGCGCCGCTTCTTGCCTCGCGACCTCGCTCTCGGCATTGGAACCGGATTTATGCTCGGTATTCCCGTGCTCTGGCAGACATGGAGCATGTACACGATTTCGGTTGATCAAGTTGCCTTCTTGACCGCGATGTACGTCATTTTTACGCCGCTCGGTGTCGCTCTGTTGCGCAGAAGACTCCCTAAGCCACTCGTCTGGGTTGCCGCGGTTGCAAGTGTCTGTGGGATGGCTTTGCTGCTCGGACGGATATCGCTCCATTTGCACATTGGGGTCCTCTGGTCTCTGCTCGCCGCAGCCGGGTTATCTGCTCAAATCATCGGTACTACCAGCTTATCCAAACGCATGACTTCAGTCGAACAGGCAGGTTTGCAGTCACTCGGAGCGGGCGTCTCGATGTCAATCATTATGTTGGTCCAAGGGCTGCTTCACTCAAGTATCTACAAAGGGTTGTTTCACTGGACGGGCACAGAGTGGGCGGCCATGCTGTTCCTCGCTGTGGTGGCAACCGTGATCGCAGTTTTCTTGCAGGCTCGGGGGCAAGCGCGCGTCACAGCGACCGAAGCCGCGCTCGCTTTCAACATGGAACCCGTTTGGACAGCCGTGTTCGCGTGGTTGCTGCTGGGAGAAGGCCTGAGTGCAGTGCAAGGCCTCGGCGCGTTGCTGATCATTGCGAGTCTCAGCGTTGTCTCAGTCGCTGAGGAGAGTTGAGAAATCGGGGGGATGACCGGGAATGAGTGAGTCAGTTATTCGCTTGCAAGGCGTCACCTATCGCAATCCAGAACCCATCGTTCGTGACGTGGATTGGGAAGTCAAGGCAGGACAGCACTGGGTGGTCTTGGGCAACAACGGATCAGGCAAGACGACACTGCTCAATCTCGTCAACGGCTACCTGTGGCCGACGCGTGGCGCGATTGAAGTTCTCGGTCACCGTTTTGGCGAGGTGGACCTGCGGGACGTTCGCAAGCACATCGGATGGGTCAGCAACGCATTCGCTGAGCGGGTCTACGCTTCACATCCAACCGACGCGGTGATTGACGTCGTCGCGAGCGGGAAGTTCGCCTCCATCGGCCTGTACGATGTACCGACAGACGCGGACCGCAAACGTGCGGAGTCACTGTTGGCGGAGTTCGGAGCCGGTCCGTTGGCCGGCCGCAGGTATTTTGCACTGTCCCAGGGTGAGAAGCAGCGCGTGCTGCTCGCACGCGCGTGGATGGCTGACCCGAAGCTCTTGATTTTGGACGAGCCATGTACAGGGCTTGACCTGTTTGCACGGGAAACACTGCTGGCAGCCGTCAGTCGACTCGCACAGGCGCAAGGCGGTCCGACATTGGTCTATGTCACGCACCACCCAGACGAGGTGCTGCCCGTGTTTACCCATGCACTGCTCGTGCGAAACGGTGCGATCCACTACGCAGGGACCAAGGAAGAAGCGCTCACCAGTCGCCAACTCAGTGAAGCGTTCGGCGTACCGCTTGAAGTCAACTGGCAGGACGGGCGCCCGTTTATCCGAGTGTTGGCCAGTTAGTACATCATGCGGTCGTCAAAGTAGTACTTAAACTCGAGCAGGTTGTTTGACGGGTCAATGAGGAAAAATGTCAGGTGCTCTTCAATTAAACCTTCGAAGCGGTGGCCGATATCTTCAAAAAACGGGATCTCCCGCTGTTTTGCGAGCTTGTACAAATTGTCAAAGGACTGCTTGTCTTTAAACGTGATCCCGAAATGCCGTGGATACATCTTTGGTTCTGTGGCGTAGTCGTTTGACAGGTGACAAACGACTTGGTCGCCAAAAAAGTCGAGGGTGATGCGGTCCGCGTATCGGCGAGCAAGTTTGCAACCGAGCTTCGTTACATAAAAGTCGTACGTTTCGTCTAAGTCACGAGCCGGGACGGCTAAGTGAAAGACGTTGTGCATGTCGCGCACCAGGTGAGCACCTCCACAGAGATCAGCTGTTTTCAAACAGCATAAATGTATCGGAGCGCAGGCCGAGCCGTAGAGTTTCGACGCCAATTACGTCTGTGAAGGCGACATTGGCGAGATTCACTTGGCTGCCTGCCTTTTCAATGAAGTAGGTCTGTAGCGTTTTATTCGGCGCTTCGAAGATAATCCGACTGTGCTCAATCCCAGAATCCAGGATCTCCTCGATTAAGCCGTAACGGACTTCCCCGTTCGTTCTGCAGATCCCGCCTGTTCCCGATTCTCTAGCCTCGGTGATGACTTTGGAGGCACCAGCTTCAAGGTCTTGTCTCATGAACTCGATCCAGCGAACAGGGGAGAGGTTGATCGACTTCTGCTGATCCTTGTAGCCGACTTCACTCAGGACCAAAAAGTCCCTCGCAAACTCGTGCACTAACTCTGCCTTTGCCTGGTTGCTCAAGTCAATCGTGCCATTAGACAATTCAACGTATCGGCAGCCGTATTGGTGGCAATAGCGCTTGTAGGCGTCGACTTTACCCTGAATGAAAAACTTTTCGAACAACGTACCGCCAAAAAAGTAATCAATGCCGTGTGTTCTCAACGAGTCAATCTTGGCTCCAATGTGATCAGACACAATGGAGGTTCCCCACCCGAATTTAACCAAGTCAACATACTTGTGACCCGACTCAATCATGTCCTGGAAGTAACGCAGTGGTACGCCGTTGTCAATCAGTACGGTCCACCCGTCTTCTCGTGGTTTCGGCGGGCGAGATGGCAGAAGGAGATTGTCTTCCCCCTGGAGTACGTCCTCAATCATCCTTGCTTCGGACTCCCTTCCTGTATCTATCCGAGTCTGCAGGCCAAGCCTTAGTGGACAGTATGACATGATTCCGACGCGATTGAAATGACCATGACGTCACATTTGGAGGAATTGTTCACATAATCAGGTTCGAACAGTATGCATCCGCAACAGACGACAACAAGAGATTGGTGTACTGGACTTAGTTTGCGTAATGGACCTGATTAAATGAGGAAATCGTGCTATATTATATTGGTCAGGGAAGAGGATGTCCGACTCGTTCCTGTTCAATGTGCGCCGGGGTGGCGGAATCGGCAGACGCAGCAGACTTAAAATCTGCCGGGGGTAACCCCGTACGGGTTCAAGTCCCGTCCTCGGCACCAAGCGTGGCGCGGCTTTGCAGACATTTTGCAGAGCCGCGTTTTCCTTTGTTCCGTTTATTTGCAACCCTTTAGTCGCGCAATGACTTCAATAACGTCTCGCCAGACCGCGACGACGCGCACGAGTTTCGCAGACCACAGTGGGTTGAATATGTCTTGGTGTCATACGGACGCAGGCACCTATCCTTCATTGATACCGGATGAATAGACATGATAATTGGCCTTGCCAGCGCGCTTTGCACGATACATGGCTACATCCGCCTGTTCCAGTAAAGTGTCAATGTCTGACCCGTCTTCGGGATATAAACTCACACCAATACTTGCCGACAGAGTGAGGGATTGTCCGTGTACAGAAATCGGAGTTTCGAACTCTGTCAGCATACTGTGAGCTATTCTTGTGACCGTCGCGATGCTACCGTAGTTCGGGATCACGACGACGAACTCATCACCACCAACGCGGCAGACCATATCCGACCTCCGAATGCATCGATGGATTCTTCTGGATAACTCTGCAAGGAGTTGGTCGCCTGTAGCATGTCCATAGGTATCATTCACACTCTTGAAATCATCTACATCTAGAA
>JAKAXI010000121.1 GCA_021816665.1 Bacillota bacterium
TACTGCACCTCCCCGTTACGTTTCGTCGGTCGAGTGTCCTTCAGTCCCGGTTGAGAAGTACCCCTGACACATCCTCATTACGCAGTTCTCGCCAAGCTTCCGTGACCACACGAAATGCATCGGTTTCACACTGGGGTATGTGGCTCGTACTGTCATCGTTCTTCCACCAACCGAGGAACTCCAAGTTCCCGTCGCCACCTGCGACTGGAGAATAGTCGATACCTCGGCATGTGAGTCCAACCTGTGGTAAAAACGACATCAGCCCGCGAAGGACACTGAGGTGGACAAGCGGATCGCGAACGATTCCGCCTTTCCCGACATGTTCCCGTCCGGCTTCAAATTGCGGTTTGATGAGGCTAATGATGTCGAAGTCGCCTGACAAACTCGCCCGCAAATTTGGGAGCAGCAAGCGCGTGGAAATAAACGAAACATCCATGACCCCCACATTTGGCGGAGGGTTAAAGGAATCCGGGTCCACGTGGCGAAAGTTTGTCCGCTCCATGACAACGACGCGCTCATCGTTGCGCAAACGCCAGTCGAGTTGACCGTACCCTACATCAACGGCATACACGTGTGCGGCCCCGTGCCGCAGCGCGCAGTCCGTAAAGCCACCTGTTGAAGCCCCGACATCCAAAACCACTCGTTGTTCGAGTTTGACGCCGAATCGGCTTAAGGCTCGTTCGAGTTTGAGTCCGCCGCGACTCACAAAGTCGTGGGCTGGGCGAGCGACGTCAAAAACCGTCCCAGGCGTAACAAATGTGCCCGGTTTATCCACGGGCACTCCTTGAATAGACACAATGCCAGCCATGACCGCCCGGCGTGCAGCTTCGCGACTCGGAAACAGCCCCTGTTCGGCCAAGAGGACGTCAACCCGAACCCGTTTCGTTGCTACATTGGATGGCGTTTCTGGACGCTGCTCACTCCGACTGCCCATGTCTGCCCCCCGTTCATGTGTCTGCACAGAAGTCTCACTAGCGGCGACTCCGACCAGGCGACCGCCGATAAAACAAAACGCTGTCGGCGATGCGGGCGGCCGTCAAAACAATTGGGGTCGGTACACGAATGGCGAGTGTTTTCCCGATGGCCTTGACAGCAACCGTCATGGCAGTGGTCAGCGCTGTCAACAAGATGATGACCAACTCTCTATGCCATGACGTTACGTGCATCGTGCTCGACAATTGGGCCCCGACTGCAAGAGCGCCTGCACCGCTTAGCACCCCAGCAATATCGCCGATCACGTCGCTGCAGATGCTGGATACCCGTTCTGCATTTCGCACGATTGAGATAGCCCGTCTCGCCCCGAACAGGCGTTTGGAAGCCATGGCGTGGAACGGCGTCTCGGATGCTACAGCCGCTGCCACCCCCAACATGTCGAACAGCGCCCCTACCACCACGATCACGAGGATGGCAATGGCGCCAATAAACCAGAGTGCATGATTTAAAAAAACGGTGGATGTGTCAAACACGCCACCGAGAACGAATGATAATCCCGCAACCGTCAACGCGAACCGGATGGCCCGGCGCCACGGTGTTCTTTTCATTATGTACCTCCCAAGGCTTGTCCAACAGCAAAACCAGGTGGCAGCTCCTTGAGTAAATGCTGTGGCTTAGGTCCAGTAGGTTTTCCCAAGGACGCGCTCGCGCGTCACCGCACGGGCGGTTTCCCTTTCAGCGTCCCTTGTCAGCGTCGCCGTCTGTCAGACTGGATTACCACTCAGTCCACACTATAATCCCCAAGGAGCCACGCAATTGGCGAACAGTCTAGGCGTTTTCCGCGACAACCGCTGCTGTTTCCTAGCCTCTTTTGCAGTTTCGATTTCACGCGGCACCAACGGTCCTTCTTGGCCAAGAAGTGACCGCCTGAATCCCGCGATCCCCTCCAAACCACTCAAGGCAGGCTACGCTGCACACAGATTGCCTCCGCATGCAGGTTCATACCCCAAGCCATAACTGCGCGAGGCAGCCACGCACTTGGGCCTCCGCGGAAGCTGGGTCGGGTTTCGCATGCCGTTGCGAACCGCCCACCTTCCTTAACTCCCAGCAGAAGCCCAGGGCTGGGCGCCCCAAGCCACCACCAGGAACTTCATCGATGTGCCCTTTGGCGGATTTTTAGCCCCGCCTTCAGAAACAGACGGCTGACTAGAATACTGCGCCACCTGTGTCGCGATGTGTTCCCATTATAGCACACGAGCGTCAGCGGCTCGAATGCGAACACGCCCGGCCGCGCTGTGCTATGTGCCTTCCTCACACTCTGGCTTTCCCGCACGCTGTCGCAGTCATGTATGCTCGTTGTTCGTCAAACGCCGCGATCGATCACGAAGTTTGCCAAGCTGCGCAGCAGAGGAGCGTCGATTTGGACACTGTCCAAGGCTGTCAACGCGTCGGCGTGAGCCACTTGCATGAGACGCTTTGTCTCGTCTACGCCGACTAGCTTCGGGTACGTCAGCTTGGACATCCGCTCATCGCTCCCAACCGTCTTTCCGAGTGCAGCAGTATCTCCGATGACATCAAGCAGGTCATCTGCAATCTGAAAGGCGAGTCCAAGCGATCGACCGAATCTGCAAAGGGCTTCCTCGACGGCTGCCTCTACACCAGCAAAAATCGCACCTAGCTGTACGGATGCCTCGATTAGTCGCGCCGTTTTGTGAAGGTGAATAAAACGAAGCGCATCCATTGAGCCTGGCGTACCTTCTGCCTCCAGGTCCGCCACTTGACCGGCAACCATACCAAAGCAACCGGCTGCACTGGCAAGTACCTGAACCATCCGGAGTTGGCGTTGCGCAGGAATAGCAGCTGGTTTTGCAAGTTGTTCGAAGGCGTAGGTTAACAGGGCGTCTCCTGCGAGCAGGGCAGTTGCTTCACCAAAAACTCGATGGTTCGTCGGTTGACCACGGCGCAAGTCGTCGTCATCCATGGTGGGGAGGTCATCGTGAATCAGCGAGTACGTATGGAGAATTTCCAGTGCAACGGCCACGGGTAACAAATCGGCTTCCGACACGCCAAAACTTCGCCCCACGGCCAGACATAGCACCGGTCGAAGTCGCTTGCCGCCTGCCATCAAGCTGTAATGCATGGAGTCAAATAAGGATTTCGGCTGGTGCGGGTCAGAGAAAAGCCGCTGGAGTTCTTCTGACACGAGTGCCGCCTGTTCTGCGAGGTACGCAGGCGCCAAGGATAAGGCGCCTTCTTGCGGATCAGTCATGGCTCTCCCTCTCAATTAGCCCACTGCCGTCTACGGCCTTCAAAGCGGGGCCATTCTGACCGTCGACAAGCTGCTCAATCTGAAACTCTGCAGCGTCCAGTTGCTGCCGACAAAATGCCACGAGCTGCATAGACTCCTTGTACCGCTCGATCGAATCGGTCAAACTTAGCTCACCCGATTCCAGTTGTCGGACGGCTTCTTCAAGTTTTCTCAAGGCCGACTCAAAGGTCAAGTCGGAGTTGTTTCCCTCGCTCATGGGATTCGCCCTCCTCACCATCGATACGCGCGTGCGCAAACCCGTCTTGCATTTGAATGCGTACTCGCTGACCCTGTACGAGGTTACTGACGCTGCTCAGCACATTGTCTGTGGTCTCGTCAAGGACAACACTGTACCCTCGGGACAAAACGGCGAGCGGATTCAAAGCTTGAAGTTGGCTGATTCGCTGTTCCAGCGTGGCGTTCTCCCGCTCTGATTTTCGGCGTACTGCCACAGTGGCCCGTTCGCAGTGTGCATCCACACTTGTTTTCGCTTGGTCAATACGACGGCGAATGTCAACCCGGTAAAGTCTCTCTGTCATCGCGCTGAGCTTGCGACCTGCCTGTTGAACCGGCGTCTGAATGAATCTCGCTGCACGAGCCTCCAGGTAGTCTACGGTTTGTTTTCGCTGGTCCACCAACTTCATGGGATCCCGTAACACAGCGGTCTTGCTCAGCGCCGCCAAGGTCTGTCTGCGTGCTACATGAGCGAATCTCAGCGCCGTTACCGAGCGCTTGTGCCATTCTTGCAGTTGAGCCGCTACGTCCTGCAGATTCGGTGCCGCCAACTCTGCCGCAGCCGTAGGTGTAGCAGCGCGAACATCTGCCACAAAGTCACAGATCGTCGTATCCGTTTCGTGGCCTACGGCGCTGATCACGGGAATCGGGTACGAAGCGATCGCTCGGGCCACGACTTCTTCATTGAACGGCCACAACTCTTCCAGAGACCCACCGCCTCGACCCACAATCACGACATCGATGGACGTACCCGTTTGATGCAAGACAGATAGTCGTTCGAGAGCACGCACGATGGTGTCAGCTGCACCGGGGCCCTGAACAGCCGCTGGTGAGAGGACAACGGAAGCTAATGGATAGCGGCGCGACAAGGTGGTGCAAATGTCTCGAATTACGGCACCAGTTGGGGAGGTCACTACGCCGATCCGCCTAGGGTGCGCAGGCAGTGGTCGCTTGCGTCCGGGATCAAAGAGGCCCTCCTGTTCCAGCTTGTCTCGAAGCTGAAGGAAAGCAACGTAGAGAGCCCCCACGCCGTCTGGCTGCATCTCGTCGACGTAGAGCTGATATTGGCCATCGCGTTCAAATACGCCGATCGAACCCGTACAAATGACGCGCATACCATCCTTCGGCACAAACCGCAAAAAACGGTTGCGGCCCGCAAACATGATCCCGCGGACACGGCTCTTGTCATCTTTCAGAGTGAAGTACATATGCCCGCTGGAATGATGCTTGAAGTTGGACAACTCTCCAGCTACCATGCAGTGCATGAGGCCGGGATCAGACTCGATCCGACTTTTAATTCGATCTGTCAACTCGGCCACAGTCCAGACATCTGAACGCTCTGAATACGCCACGGCCGTTGACACCTTAGTTGCCCCCCACGCCGCGCCGCCACTCACCAAGGCGGACTGTGTTTGCCATCAACATCGCGATTGTCAGTGGGCCAACGCCACCGGGGACAGGTGTAATCGCTCCAGTGATCGATTCAACTTCGTCAAATGCGACGTCCCCCGTCAACTTGCCATCTACCCGGTTCATACCGACGTCAATCACGACAGCGCCAGGTTTCACTCCTGTCGCTCGGATCAAATTCGGACGTCCCACAGCCGTCACAAGGAGATCGGCTTGTCGGGTAAAGTCCTCCAAGTTCCTCGTTCGTGAGTGGCAGATGGTTACTGTTGCGTTCGCTTCGAGCAACATCATGGCCATCGGCTTCCCGACAATGTTGCTGCGCCCGACCACGACAGCGTGCTTACCTGCTACGTCAATGTCGCTGCGTCGCAGCATTTCCATAATTCCAGCAGGCGTACACGGCCACACAGCATTGAGGCCGACAAAGTTCCGTCCCGCGTTGACCGGATGAAACCCATCTACGTCTTTCTGCGGGTCGATTCGCTGCAAGACCTCTGTGGTTGCGACATGACTTGGCAGCGGTAACTGAACCAAGATTCCATCCACAGCGGGATCGGCATTTAAACGCTCGACTTCGGCAAGCAGTTCAGCTTGACTGACATCCTCGCCGAGTTGGATGAGCTGGCTCGCGATGCCAACTTTACCGGCCGTCCGCTGCTTGTTACGGACGTAGGTTGCAGAGGCAGGATGGTCGCCAACTAAGATCACGGCCAAAGTGTAGGTGGTACCTCGGCTGGCTGCCGCTTCTACCCGCACTGCTACATCGGCTTGAATATCTGCCGCGATGGCTTTTCCGTCCAGTCGTACGGCCATGCCGGTCCCCCCGTTTGTTTTACGAGAATGTCCTTGTCACTCTTTGCGGCTGCTGCTGTGTCCAGGAGACAACCGAGCTTTCGGGTCAATGAATGTCTTCGCGTTATTCACCGCTGTCGGCGCCTCGCCAAACCCGGTTGCGATCAGTTTAACCTTACCTGGGTAGGTAACGATGTCACCTGCCGCGTAAACGCCAGGAATGTTTGTTTCCATTCTGGTGTTGACCACAATCTCGTTGTTTTCAATCTCGAGTCCCCAGTCATTCATTGGACCGAGTGCAGCAGAAAAACCAAGACCACTTACGACCGAGTCGATTGTGATTTTTTCAGTTTCCTTCGTCTTGTTGTTGACGAGGGTCGCAGACTCGAGTCGTGCGTGGCCATCTAAAGTCTGTAACTCTGTAAAGGTGCGGATTTTCACCTTGGATTCATAGAGTTGTTTCACACTTTCTTCGTGGGCGCGGAATTGATCGCGTCGGTGAATGAGGGTGACCTCTGTCGCCACATTTTCGAGCATCAACGCGAAGTCGACGGCTGAGTCGCCACCGCCAACGACCAGAGAT
>JAKAXI010000122.1 GCA_021816665.1 Bacillota bacterium
TGCACCCACAGCACTTCTGTGTCCAACCAAAAGACGGGCCACTGGTCGCGTAGGCGCCTAGGTACCTTTGCATCGACAAACACATCCTGAAGTTTCTTGTGTCCGCCGCTTTGCAACAGAATCCGGTCGCCGGCACAAGGTGTTTTCAGGACCAACTGACCAATCTGCGGTATGTAAACTTCAAATGCAGCGCGCGCCTGGACACCACGTCCGTGCCAAGCCTCACACGTGAACCGCCAACTCCAAGCTGGGGGGGTTCGAACCAATTCTTTGACAGCACCGCTCAGAAGCTGCCAAATCTCTTCGTAGTGAGCTTCTCCCTCGCCCACCGCCACACTTTGGCGCTCGATCCAGAGTAACTCGTATTCCCGGCGAACCAACAGAGTGGGATAAAGGAGGAACTCTCTCGAAGGGGTTTCCGCTGTCGCGATGTGCAGGATCTGTTCCACATGCGCAAAGGAAATTGGGCCGGATTCCAAGCAATATAATAGTATTTGAATCATTCGACGTTGTAAAGGACGCGCTGCCCGCGCAAAGGACGTGAGGTCGATACGAGCACGTCCAACGTGAACAAGAGCCGTAGACGCGAGGAGGGTGCGCGCTTCTTGGTCGAGCCAGGCGTCTTCTTCCTGCACGATGCGCGAGAACGTCGCTATGTGTTCTGCCGCCCGCGGCTCGATCCGTTTTAGTACCGGTACAACCTGTTGACGCAGGACATTTCGAGTGAACTGTAGCGAAGAATTGCTGGCGTCTTCAGCGTACGGAACGCCGTACTCCCTTGCATAATCATAGATGTCGGTCTTTTCAACAGTCAACATCGGGCGCAGCCACAAGAGACCCAGTCTCATCCGCTGATCGCGCATCCCCCCCACGCCGGTGCCTCCGGTGCCACGAAGCAGCCTCCACAACACAGTTTCGAGTTGATCGTCCGCATGATGCGCAAGGCACACAACGGATGCCCCGACGGACCGGGCCGCCTTGACGAGGGCAGCATAGCGCAGCTGTCGCAGGTCCGCTTCGAGCCCCTTGCTGTCGCTTGGCAGGACGGTGTCTTTATCCACGTGCGAGACCACTGAGGAAACGCCGAGCGTGTGACAGAGCGATTCAACCAATCGAGCGTCACCGTCCGCTTCCGGGCGCACGTGGTGGTGGACGTGCAGCGCGGTAATCAGATGGCGCTCTGCCCCATACAAGGAACACAAGACGTGCAACAGCACCATCGAGTCGACTCCGCCGGACACAGCGACACAGAGCGGGTGTCTTAGAAGTGACTGTCCGTCCGCCCCTACGCCTTCACGCGAAACAAACCGTTTCACTGCAGTCACCACGTTCTGTGCCTGTGGCAACGTCTGAAGCCTCCTCGTATTGGTTGCCACTATTCTACCAAAACAACCGAGTATGGCACGACTTACAGCAACTGCCCCCATGCGGCCACAGCCATCACAGCGGCAGTGCCAAGAGACAACCACATCAGCCACTCTGACCAGTCCCGCCTGGATTTGACTGCGCTTCTTCGAGCGCCAGCTTTACGCCTGGGGGCCGGAGTCGAGACAGGCGCGCTTGCTGCGGCGTTAGCCGCAGGTTTATGCGGGGCGCTGCTGCGCGACCGCCGAGTCGTGACGGGCACAGTCGCTAATCGCAACAAAGCGTCTTCTGCATCGCGAATCTGTCCTGTCAGCGCCTCGACCAGCCAAGCGCACAGCGCGCTGTCACCATGTCTGCGCACAGCCTTCAACAACCAGTCCTGACGCTCTGATACACTCTGCTGAAACACTGAATTCGGCGGCTTGGACCCATTGGTAAACAACCACACCAAAGCAATAGCGGCGACATCGTAGGCGGCATCAGCCTGTCGGTTGCCGAGCCCCCAGAATCCGCGGTCGTAAATCGGCGTAAACTGACGCACTGAGCGTCCGAACGCCGTGACTCCGCCAACATCGACAAAACGGACATCAAGGTGAGGCGTAACCGCGACTAGCAGGTTCTCTGGCTTCACATCACAAAATGCATACCCCGTGCGGTGGAGCACCGCCAACCCTTGAAGAGCCTGCTTGAGAGTCAACCGCGCGTCCGCGCTGCCAAGCGTCGGAACGACGTCTTGTAGCGGCCGACCAGGAACTGACTCCATTACGTAGAAATAGAGCCCAGAAGGCTCTGTGCCGTCGTCGATCGCGATCGGAGTGGGAAAACGCGGGCAAAGCTTGCCCGCTCGCTCGAGAAGCCCCCACTCCATTGCCGCGTCTTGCGCTGTAGCGCACACTTTCATCGCCGCGCGACCACGTGAGGTATGCACGAGGTAGACAGCACCGTTCGCGCCTTCGCCGAGGAGTTTGACCACATCTAGGGATAGATTGCTCCACTTGCCTTTGATGCGCGTCCCAGGTGGCAGCATGCGCCTCCCCACTTTCGTCCTAAGCTGTTAGCTTCCGGTTGCGTCTGAACCGCGCGGCCCGTCTTCTTCGTCTGCAGCCCGTCTCCGTTTAGCGTCAAACTGGACAATCGCGGCGTCGATCGCGGGTCCCGTCGGTGTCCCGCCGCGAGCGGTCAGCATTCCGGAAAGCGCGTCGAGATTCAGTTCCGGTGTAAACTCCGAGATCACACGAGTGATCTCGTCGCCACTGCCCGGAAACGCGATCACGGCTACTTCACTCTCGCCTTCACGAGCCTGCAGGCTCAAGTTCAAATCGCGCAGCGCTTCTCGCACCGTGCCCATCTTGTCCTTCATGCTGGCACTCGTATCGACACAGACGACGAGTTCTAATCGAACGGCTTCCTCAAGACGGTCGACCACCTGCATGACTTTGGAACGCTGGGCTGGCGGGAGGTCGATGGTGTCCTTTCCGATCACCTCTTGCAGTTGCTCGCTGACAACCTGTTGCAAAGTCAGCTGCATTGTCTGATGCGTCAGCATCTGTGCCGTCGCGGACAGTTCTGCTGGACGAACGATGCGACACATGCCCCCGCCAGCGTCCGCGATCGACATCGCTTCGTCCTGCCCCTTTTGTCCCATCTCTCCGCCGTCGACCACGCCGACCACATTGACTGTCACGCCACGTCTCCTGGCGCGTGCGGAAGCCTCTACTGGGTCTTCCCCAACATTTGAAAAACCGTCAGTGATTACGAGAATCTGTCGAATGGAAGGCGTGTGATCCGCCATGTAGACACCCCCAGTTGGTTTGCTAGCCAGTATAGACATCTTCTCTGGGGGTCATTCCAGCTACGTCACGCGCCCCGCTTCTTCTTCTCCTGTTTTCGCAGTCCAGTCACACCAGGCAGTTTAATGGCCGCCCACTCCGGCTGGTGGCGGGCAATCCGAGCCACGACTACGGTCATGTCGTCGTCAATCTGGCCATGGTTGATCGCGGCGGCCGCGTCAAGCAGCGTGTCTGCGATGGTTTGTGGGTCGCACTCGGACAAACCCGCAATCCGCTCAGCAAACCACTCCTCTTTGTCGTACACTGCCGGAGCGTCAAATACCCCATCCGACATCAGCACCAACAAATCACCGTCCTGCAGTTGCTCGTGAATAGTCTGTACGTCGATATCTTGCAAGATCCCGATTGGCACATTGGCCCCTGCAACACTTCTCACCTCTCCGCTCCGGCATAGGAAACTTGGAGCAGAGCCGACTTTGAGGAACTCTGCCTGCGCGCTAAACAGGTCGACGAGCGCCATGTCCAGCGTCGTAAACATCTCTTCGCGAGAGCGCAAGAGCAGCGTGGAGTTGATCGTCTTGATCGCCAGCTGCTCGTCAAACCCCGCCTTGAGCAGCTTCTTCAGCAATTCCAGCGCGGCTTTTGACTCTTTTTGCGCACGCTCGCCGTTGCCCATGCCGTCACTCACCGCAACGGCAAACCGCCCGTTGTCTAGGTCCACCGATGCATACGTGTCCCCCGAGACCAGTCGTCCGTCTCGCGCAACCGTTGCAGCTGCAGTCTCAACGTCGTAGATGCGAGCCGACGTAAAGACACTCGTGCACGGACCGGGGTCGTCGTCGCCGAACACCTGCGTAACAGTGATGTTTTCCCCGACAATGCCGGACAAAAGCGGCGCGATCACTCGTACAGAGTTGTCGTACGACCCTTGTGACGGCTGCGTGACTTCCACTTCTACTTTTCCTGGCTCGAGGCTGACAATGTGGACGTGATCGACATACAACCCCATTTGTTCTAATGCGTCGAGGATTTGGTCTTCACCCGACAAGGATGACTCGTTGCCCTGTTCAATTTCCGAGGCAATACCGCGGATCACGTTCGCAACGCCAGCTAACTGCGCCGCCACGAGGTTCCTCTGTTCCCGTAGTTTCGTGATCCACTTGGCGTCGCGGTCTGTCAGTTCTAGATTGTTTCGGAGCACGCTGAGCATGGAGTCGAGGCGTACACAGCGTTCGCGAAGGTCTTGGGTGGCTGGCGTTTGCAATCCTGGAGACTGCTCGAGTTTGGCGATCGTGTGCACCAGTGCGTTGTACGTTGCGACACCTTCTCGCTCCCAGCATTTTGAGAGCATAGGGCAAGACGTACAGACGCTGTGCATCGCTGCTCCAACCATGTCCGAGAGCAACTGCTGGTCTGAAACCACCTGACTTTCCCCAACTTCCGCGAAGGTCTCGGACAGTTCGTCGAAGACCTGCCCCATTTCCTGCACCTTTTCAAACAGGAGTGAACGGATACGCCGCACGCGCTGCTGCTCGGACAACCGGTGTTCTGCTGTGCCAGGGACAAATTCAGCCAGGAAGGCCCGGAGTTTCTTCGAACTGAGGAGACAGAAAAGTGACGCCACGCCTGCTTCTATACAAGACAGGAAGAGATCGTGCCAAGTGGGGTGGACCGATGCACCGAGAAGTCCCATACACAGCACGAAGACCAGACTGACGAGCCACCTCCCCGCATCTTTGACGACCCCAGACAACAGACCCGCAAAAGACAACACAGCAATGGAAGAGAGAGAGACAGAACCGCTCAGCATCGACAAGATTCCGAGCACAACACTCCCAGTCACACTTGTCATCGGTCCCCCGACAACGGCGAGCATCAAGACGCTCCAGTCAACCGCCACCTGACTGATCACAACTCCGCGCACTTCAAGGCCTGACAGTCCCGCAATGACGGACCCCACAAAGATGGTCAGACTCATCCACTGATCCAGGCGGAGGTCACGCGAGGCGATTCGGCCAGTCAACATCGGCAGCGACTGGATAAAGATCACCGTCAGGATGGTGACCAGGGCTCCTTCAGCAAGCGCGATCATCACATCGTAACGCGTCCAGACGCTCCCGACAGCGGCAAGCCGTGCAGCCACGTCCACAAATCCCGCCAGGAACGGCACCCAGTGAATGTCGGGTCGGCGCTTCCTAAATAACATTTTCCGAATCGTCAGATATAACACAACAGACAGCGCCATGACTGCGGCTGTCCCAACACCGCCTTGCCAGTAAGCCCCGGCCACAACCAGGAGACCTACCCAGTTGCGGCGAGATCCTACAATTTCCATGAGTGCTGCGACATAGGCGAGGCCAAAGGGAGTGACTGCATGTTCGATGTTTGCGCGCCCTAACAGAACAGCAAGTCCAGCCAGCAAGACGAGCCTCCCTACAGACTGACGACCTTGCTCCACGTCGGCCGTCCGGTACTCTGCCACCCATCCTGTCCGGATGGACATCCCGTCCGCCATATTTCCTTCCCCCTCGAAGCGATGTACGGCCATTATACGGACCAGGCGCGACTAAGTTTGTCAAACCAAGGTGTCGAGCCAGACAAACTTTCCGACACGATTTCCCGGCTTCGACAGTCAGACGCGACTGTTCGACTGTAGATTCGCCCTGCATTTGGGTGAATTCTCTTATAATAAGAGGGGACACCGGGATGTCAGGCAGAGGAGGCGCGGAATTATGCCAATTACAGAGGACAAGCACCATTCGACACGGATGTCGTGGGACGAGTTCTTCGCGTCGCAAAGTCGGGTGATGGCCATGCGTTCGACATGCCAGCGGCTGGCTGTCGGCTGCGTGATTGTTCGCGACAAGCGGATGATTGCAAGTGGGTACAATGGTTCCATTCACGGGGATGAGCACTGTACGGACGTCGGTTGTAAAGTTGTGGACGGGCACTGTGTGCGCGCCATTCATGCCGAGCAAAACGCCCTTCTGCAGTGCGCACGCTTTGGCATTCCTGTAGAGGGGGCTGACCTGTATGTGACACACCTGCCCTGCCTGCAGTGCACAAAGAACCTGATTCAGGCTGGTATTGCCACC
>JAKAXI010000123.1 GCA_021816665.1 Bacillota bacterium
CGAGAAACCTTGATGTGACGCGGTATACGAGGTCTTTCACAGCGGCGCCGCCTCGCGGCGACATCGACTAATATACCACGCGTCTATACCGAGATCAACCTAAATTATTCTGGGATGTTCTGGAATGACACATTCGGGGGTCTTGCCAGCCTGGTCACCCTTGCCCAAATCATCGTGGGATAAGGCGCAAAGTGGTAATCCGTTCACCTCTTAGCACTCCCGAAAGGGCCAGTGGGCGAGTTCCCCCGACACCAAAATCACCCTCATGAAAAAAGACCGGCAGTCTCGGCCGGCCTCCGCACTCTCTCTTTGCGCGTACTGTTACTCCTCGTCCACTGCACGCTCGCGCATCAGCGGGAACAGCAGCACGTCCCGAATCGAGGACTGGTTCGTGAGTAACATCACGAGCCGGTCAATCCCGATGCCTAGCCCGCCCGTCGGCGGCATTCCGTGTTCCATCGCCAGCAAGAAGTCCTCGTCTAGTTCCTGCGCTTCGTCGTTTCCGGCCGCCTTCTCTGCCACCTGTTGCTGGAATCGCTCGCGTTGGTCGAGCGGATCGTTCAACTCACTAAAGGCGTTACCGTGTTCACGCCCGACGATAAACAACTCAAAACGGTCAGTGAAGCGCGGGTCGTCTGCATTCTTTTTCGCAAGCGGCGACACTTCAACCGGGTGACCATACACGAATGTCGGTTGTAGCAGTGTGTGCTCAACTTTTTGCTCGAAGAACTCATTCAGGACGTGCCCAAACTGCATGTTCGGCTGTACGGTGACGCCGTGTTCCCGAGCGAGGCGGTGTGCCTCCTCCGTGGAAGTCACCGCGCGAAAGTCGACACCTGTCTCTTGTTTGACCAAGTCGGCCATGTGCCGACGAGCCCACGGACTCTCGAGGTCAATCGTGTAATCACCGTAGGGCAACTGCAACGTACCCGTTGCGACTTGAGCCGCATGGCGAATCATGCCCTCTGTGAGGTCCATGATGTCGTGGAAGTCGGCGTAAGCCTGATACAACTCCAACATCGTGAACTCCGGGTTGTGCTTTGTGCTGATTCCCTCGTTACGATACACTCGGCCAATCTCGTAAACACGCTCCAGCCCCCCCACAATCAGGCGCTTCAAGTGCAACTCAAGCGCAATGCGGAGGTTGAGGTCCATGTCAAGGGCATTGTGATGCGTTAAAAATGGACGAGCATTCGCGCCGCTCGCCACGGAATGCAGAGTCGGCGTCTCGACTTCAAGGAAGCCACGGTCTTCGAGAAAGTTGCGCAGCGCCTGGATGATCTTTGTACGAAGTATAAAGGTCTGCCTGACATCCGGGTTTACCACGAGGTCCAGGTAGCGCTGACGGTAGCGGGTTTCGACGTCTTTCAGGCCATGCCACTTTTCCGGCAGCGGCCGAAGGGATTTTGACAGAACATCGAGTTGCTCGATGAGTACCGTGATCTCACCACGATTAGTCCGAAACACAGTGCCCTCTACACCGATAAAATCTCCGAGGTCCAGCAGTTGGAAGAGTTCATAGGCACGTTCACCGAGAACGTCTACTTTCGCGTAGATTTGAATACTGCCTGTCCGGTCCTGCAGCACGGCGAAACTCGCCTTGCCGTGACCGCGCTTGATCATCAAGCGGCCAGCTATGCGAACGCGAAGGCCCGCTTCGTCAAGTGCCTCCTTGTCCAACTCGGCGCCGAATTCGAGGATATCCTGCGCATGGTGCGTGACTTCGTAGCGGTGCCCGAAAGGGTCCACGCTCCGCGCCCGGAACTCGTCCAACTTGTGCAACCGCGTTTCAAACAATCCTGCGTCATCCATTCTCTGGGCTCCAATCATAAGAGGCGAGCGGGAAACCGCTCGCCAGAATTTCCACAGTGCATAGGTGCTTGCAAGTCACCGCGTCATGCACAGCGAGATCAGCACTTACCGCTTGATGTTCAAGATTTGAAATTGCAGCGTCCCCGCCGGGACCGCCACGTCCACGGTGGAGCCGACGGACTGCCCGAGCAGAGCGCGTCCCACCGGGGATTCGTTCGAGATCTTGTTACTCGCCGGATCAGCCTCCGCAGAACCGACAATAGTGTATTCGACATCTTCGTTGAACTCAAGGTCACGCAACAGCACAGTCGACCCGATGCTCACAGAATCCGTCTGCACATCATCTTCCTGAATAATGCGCGCATTGCGCAGCATTTTCTCGAGCGTCATGATGCGCCCTTCGATAAAGGCTTGTTCGTTCTTTGCATCCTCGTATTCGGAGTTTTCGCTGATATCTCCATAGCTTATGGCTAGTTTGATGCGTTCCGCGACCTCGCGGCGTTTGACACTTTTCAGGTGTTCGAGTTCATCTTCTAACTTCTGTAGGCCCTCAGGGGTCAGCAGTACTTCTTTGTCAGCCATTCCTGTCTCTCCTTTACAAAACTGCAGACAAGCTCAGCGTACGAGTGTGTAGCGCATGCTCGACAGTGCAGGACCCTGAATGTCGTATACGTAAGCAGTTGTCCCTGCAGACCTTTTGGTGATCGCGCCTTCTGCAAGCGCGACCATGAACAAGACAAAACCGCCTAGTGCATGCGGTCGGGATCACGTATACGCGCAATTATAGAGAGCACCCTACCCATTGTCAACGCATGAAATTGTAGGCACCCGCCATATTTGGGTGCAATCCCTAACGGTCCAGGGTACACCATGATGGCGGATTCATTACTTCTCCATCAAAATCCTCCTGGGTTCGCCTCGACCACTTCTTTGACCGTGAGTCCACCGAGCAGTTCAACTTCAGACACCTGAAGCGCAGCGGCAACGTGCGTGATCATTTGCCGGGACGGAACGCGTGTGCCGCGCTCTAGGGTACCTACGATCGCGATACTGACACCGAGTTGGTCAGCCAATTCTGCCTGGGTCAAACGCTTCAGTTTCCGGTAAGCGCGCATACGCCTACCAAAGGCATCCGACATGTCGGACTCCCCTCCCGTGGAATTCAGCCGCTAAGTCTGCCACCGTACGACCGCCAGGGCCTCGACGGTCCGGCACGAGATGAGCTAGAGGCACTAGCACGAAGGCTCGCTGCCACATCCGCGGATGCGGGATCTGCAGCGACTGAAAGCATACATATTCGTCATCGTATAAAAGAATGTCCATATCGACCGTGCGTGGGCCAAAGCGAATCAAACGCTCGCGCCCGAGACCGTGTTCGATCTCGTGTAGCGCGGCGAGTAACTCGAGTGGACGCAAATCTGTTCGCACCTCGAGCACGGTGTTGAAAAATGCGGGTTGCTCCAGTAGTTCCACGGGATCCGTTTCAAAAATCGGGGCCGTTCGAACGATCTGCGCCTCCACATCAAAGGCACCGGCGGCCCGCCGCAGGTATTGCAGCCTATCCCCAAGGTTCGACCCGATCCCAATGTAAGCCGTGTGCCCTAGAGCCGTCACGGCGAAATACCTCCCTCTGCGTCGCGAATCGCCTCAGCCATTCTGCATGTGCGCACTGACTGCTTGACGTCGTGGACGCGAACCGCCTGCACCCCTGCCCAAACACCTAGTGCCACAGTGGTGAGCGATCCTTCCAGACGGTCACCTACTTCCACCCCAAGCGTTTCTCCGATCACTCGTTTACGGCTTGTGCCAAGCAAAACTGGGTACGGCAGTGCACAATACTCGGACAGCCTACGCAACACAACCAAATTGTCCTGAAGTGTTTTTCCAAACCCGATACCAGGGTCGATCCACAGCCTGTCCGCGCGTACTCCGGCAGCCAGTGCGAGTTCCACCCCTCGATACGTCTCCTCGAGCAGCGCGGCAAAAACGTCTGCGGCCGGTTCGTGGCGGTTGTGCATCCAAACATATGTACAACTTGCTTCCGCTACCACCCGGAACATGTCTGGATCGGCAAGACCTCCCCACACATCGTTGATCACAATCGCGCCAAGCTCAAGTGCCCGCGCGGCAGTTTGAGCCCGATATGTGTCTACTGAAACAGGAAGATGCAAGACCTGACAGAGTTCATGGAGCACAGGGCGAAGTCTGGCCCACTCCTCTTCGGCCGTGACTTCTGTCGCTCCAGGGCGTGTGCTCTCACCGCCTACATCGATGATGTCGGCACCATCTTCCATCAGTCGGACCGCGCGGGCCACTGCGTCCGAAACCTGATAGGCCAGACCACCGTCTGAGAACGAGTCAGGCGTGACGTTCACGATGCCCATCACGCGTGTTGTCTGACCAGGTTGAAAGTGTTTGTCCATTCAGTCTGACCTCCCAGAACCGGCGTCTGCCTTTTACACGTTGCACTCACCCGTCAATGGACTTCGTCTTCACATCAGCCAGCAGTTGCTCGAGGTCCTCGCGGTCAAACTGATACGCTTCGTTGCAGAACCGACACACCAGTTCCGCCTGCCCCTGCTCCTCAATCATGGACTCTAGCTCAGCCACCCCAAGCCCTGCCAAAACAGACCCAAGCCGTTCCCTCGAGCAGGAGCACCGAAATTCCACCGGAGAAGCGGTCAGTCCATAGGCGTCCGGAGCAAGGTACCACAAGAGCTCTGCTGCCGTGGCGCCCGTCTTAAGAAAGTCCGTGAGACTGCTCAGCTTGGCCAGTTGTTCTTCAACCGCAGCGATATCCTCTTCGGTATGCCCAGGTAAAAGTTGCAAGATGAATCCTCCCGCCGCAACCGCGCGGTTGTCCGTCTCCACTAGCACGCCGGCTCCGACCGCTGACGGGGTCTGTTCAGACACGGAGAAATAGTACGTAAAGTCCTCAGCAATTTCGCCGGTTTGCAGCTCTACTGATCCTCTGTACAGTTCCTTTAACCCGTAATCCCTGATCACGTACAGCATGCCCGCACCGACGCCACCCCCGACATTGAGTTTCCCTTGGGCGTTCGACGGCAGGTGTACGTGCGGGTTCTTCACATACCCGCGGACATGACCTTGTGCGTCGGCGTCGACGAGGATGGAACCAAGGGGGCCGTCACCTTGAATCTGCAAAGTCAGGCGGTCGTTTCCTTTCAGCATGGCACCCATCATCGCGGCGATCGACGCTGTTCGACCCAGCGCCGCGGTCGCGACGGGCCAAGACTGGTGTCGGCGTTGAAGTTCATTGACGAGTCCTGTCGTCGTGCAAGTCAAGATGCGGGCACGGCCTTCGCGACATAGCCCACGCACAATTTCATCGGGAATCTGGCTCAATCAAACTTCTCCTCCCTGGTAATTCTTTCTCCTAGCGATTCTTTTCCCACAGCAGACGCAGTCCGACGAGCGATAGATCCGGATTCACCACTTCGATACGGTGTGACACCTGACCGATCAGTTCCGCCATCCCGCCAGTCGCAACAACTCGAAACTTTTGCGTGAGCTCAGTTTCTACTCGCCCAACTAACCCATCGACAAGCCCAGCGAACCCATACAGTACACCAGACTGCATAGAGTGAACAGTGTTACGGCCGATCACGGATTTCGGCCAAGAGAGTTCAATCCGCGGCAGCTTCGCGGCTCTTTCGTACAAGGCGTCTGTGGCGATGCGCAGACCAGGCGCAATTACACCACCGATGTACTGTGCGCGGTCGTCCACCACACACACGGTGGTCGCTGTACCCAGGTTTACGATCATAATAGGCGCTCCGTACAGTTGCACGGCAGCGACAGCGTTGACAATACGATCAGCGCCAACCTCCCGGGGGTTCTCCGTCAGCACCGGGAGTCCAGTTTTGATCCCAGGACCCACGACAATGGGTTCCAGTCCGAGGTATTTTCGACACATTTCCTCGACTGTGTTCATGACGGGAGGTACGACAGAACAGACGGTCACACCAGCCAGCCGTCCTGGCTCAAGCTTTGCATCGCGGAACAGCGTTCTGATGAGCACACCGAGTTCGTCGACGGTACGCTCGCGGGACGTGTGAATACGCCAGCGCTGCAGAATTGTTTCGCCTTCGAATACACCAAGAACGGTGTTGGAGTTCCCTATATCCATGACAAACACGTGTTCCAACGCGCCACCTCCCCGCATCTAACCTGCACACCGATCCGGTAACAAACCCGTTATCGTAAAAATCCCCCGAGTGTCCACTCGAGGGTTCTTCCGGAAGTTGTTGTGAAACTCCGACCACCGTGTTAGACGGTAGTCGGCGGCGGTAGATCGTTGGGGTCGCCGTCATTCGCGCTTTGGTTAGAACTCGCGCTCGAACCCGTAGCCTCTTCCCCAGTTTCCGTCGATGAGCCAGTACCTTCAGTACTGAGATCG
>JAKAXI010000124.1 GCA_021816665.1 Bacillota bacterium
CAACTCCTTGTTGTGAGCTTCAACTCCCTGTAACTGCGCAGTCGCCTCTGCCTGCGCCGCAGTTCTCTCCGCCGCTTGGGCGCGAGCCTCAGCCTCCCGCCACGCCGACTCCACTCTGCGCAGTTCCGCGTCAAAGTCCGTCTTCGTTGGAGTCTCGTCAGAAGCCACTGGGACACCTGCTGCTTCAGCTAGCGCGTAGTGCATCGACCCACACACGGGACAAGGCGCCCCGTCGCCAAGGCGTGCTTGGAGACGTGCGATGAGGGCCGTCTCATTTGCCGCCAGGAACTGTTGCTGCGCTTCCCGTGCCGCGTCAAGCTTCGCTTCCAAATCCAGAGCGATGTTGCGCTCTTCGAGTGCCCGCTGGCGCGACTCTGCAAGTGCCTTTTGCGCATGATCAGCGTTCGCCTTGGTGACACGTTCCTCTTGCACTGCGTCGCGAAATGTCACAAGGCGGGACTCCACCCGCGTGCGCCACGTTTGTAAAGTTGAAAGCATCTCCCTCGTACACGCCGGAGTGGTCCTCTCGAGGAGGTCGCGTTCCTGTTGCAGTCGCTCGAGCTCATTGTCCAACTGCCGTTCCTCGCCCTGTGCCATCTGCGACGCTTTCGTTGCTGTCTGCAGAACAGTTTGGCGATCACGCAGTTTAACCTCCGCTGCATGCAACGCCTCACCTCGGACACGCCAAGCCTCAAAAACCTTCTCGAGTGCAGCCAGTCTGCGCCGTTGCTCTGGTGTCACAGTATGAGTGGTAACCACGGCTTCAACCTCAGTCAGTTGCTGTTGGCAAGCCGCCGAACTTGCGTCTAGCCGATCGCGATCCTGAGCTGCTGAGGAAGCCGACGCGACGGCCTGCTCCAATGCAGATGCCGCAGTCAGACTGTCACTTTTCACCGCCATGAGATCGCGCTCAATTCGCTGTGCTTCGGTCAATCCGCCCAAGCGTTCTCGCAGTCCTGGCTCTTGTTCCTCTCTTCTCGTCCAAGCCTCATTGCGCCTCACTGTCACACTGTCGAGCTCCGCCTTCGCGCGCTTCACTTCAATTTCTGCGATCTGCCACTGTGTCCGTGCCGCTTGCGCCAAACTTTCTGCTTCGCGAAAGGAGACAATGTGCGGCCAAACAGTGGTGGCCTGCCGATGTCGTTCAAGTGAATCGCGCAGCACATCGATACCACCCGCGCGCGACAGCAGGGCTTCTCGCTCGGCCTTGACCTCCTTGATGCGCCGCATCAGGTCAGAGACGCGCTGAAGCTCCTCCAACGTTTGGCGCGCGACGTGCCGCGCAGACCCTGCTTCGAAAAACTGATTTCTGGCCTCTTCCAGCGCCACTTCGTAGGCCTTCACGGCTCCCTCGGAGGCATCACCAAGCTCCGCCTGTTGGGCCTCAATTACTCCCCTCGCGTGTTCAGCTTCGCGACCGCGATCGGACACGCGTCGCAGTAGCGATTGGCCCAGGCGCTCGAGGCCAAACAGGCGCTCCGTCATTGCGTTTCGTTCGCTACCGGTCAACTGCAAAAACTCCGCAAACTTACCTTGCGGCAACACAACCGCACGTGTGAAGTCGCTCTGTTCGAGACCGACAATCCCGAGAATGGCGCGGTCGACATCGCGCTTGCTGTCTGCCACAACAACAAGACCCGGGTCCTTGTCGTCGATTCCCCGCTCGAGCTGCAACAAGCGACTGGCCTGGTTCTGCACGGAGTACTCCCCTGTACCTCCGCGTCGGTAGAGGCGCTCGACCCGGTAGTGTTTTCGCTGCCTCCCAGCGCCGATGTCAAAGTCAAATGTGATCTCCAACTTCTTTTCGGCCTGGTTCAGAATCCCCTGCGTGCTGCGATCGGCGCGTACAACGTGGCCGTACAGGGCAAGGGTAATGGCGTCCAAAATGGAGGACTTGCCACTCCCAGTGGGTCCAAAAATCCCGAACATCCCAAGTTCAGTCAGTTTCGTAAAGTCAATCTCCTGCCGCTCCCGGAAACTGTTTAACCCGGCGATACTCAAACGAATAGGTTTCATGCGCCAACCCCCTCCACGCCATCCCCGGCGGGGGTTGGCTTCTCCTGACCCCCTGCGTCCCCAGGCATCTCTTCCGCCTCCTGCACGAGTTCAAGAAATAGCTTCACCAACTCATCGTCAGCCTCTGTCTTCGAGCGGTCCGTAAAGAACTTACGGAATAGTTCCTCCACCGACAGCCCTGTCGGAGTTTCCGCCAGCTCTCCGTCCCTGTCCGGTGTTTGTTCTGGAAAGATCGGACGGATGTGGACAAATCCGGGGTGCAAGTCCCGCAACCAGTGAATCTCTTCGAGCTGCAGACCCGTCTCGACCAGGACCTCCAAGTCAATCCACGCGTCTGCGTCGCGTCCCTCCTCAACCCACTGCATCACTTGAGCGAGGCCTTGTGTCGCCTTCCAGCGCACGAGCGGTTTGCCGCTGTGAAGAGGAACCTCCCGAATCGCGACCGCTTCTCCCGGGACCGCGTCAATGACGACCACAGACTTTGTCTGACCCGCTTCCGAAAAGCTGTAGCAGAGCGGCGAACCCGCGTAACGCACAGGCACCGGGGCTCCGTCAACTGCTTGAGGTCGATGCAAGTGTCCAAGCGCAACATACTGTGCAGACGCTGGAAACGCAGAGGCATGGACAGCGTACGCGCCACCAATTTGAATTTGGATCTCTGATTCAGACTCAATGCCGCCTTGCACGTAGAGGTGACTCATGCCCAAGTTCACCGTGTCGGCTCGAAAGTGTTCGGCCAGCGCTGAAAACCACTCACCAATTCTCCGACTGTAGTTAGCCTGGAGCTCTTCCTCATCTAAGGTTTTGGCCAGCACCTCATTCAGTCGAGATTCGGACGGATAGGGCAAGAGAGCGATCACGCAGTGGTCTCTGCAACCTGGAATCGCCAACTCGACGTAGCCGACGCCTGCATCTACACGCGTGACGCGATTTGGATCAACAGGCGTCGGGCGAAGGTCGTCTTTGGGCAGTCCCATCAAAGTAATTCCCAGCTTGTCGGCAATTGGGCGAGCTGCGCGAATGCGCTCGGCGTTGTCGTGGTTGCCTGCAATCACCACAACCGCGCGCTTGCCTCCGGCTGACAACCCGTCAAGCGCGCGATAGAACAAGGCCTCTGCATCGGCGCTCGGGTTGACCGTCTGATAGACGTCACCTGCTATCAGCACTAGGTCAATGGACTCGGCATTGCATAAGGCGATCAGTTCGTCCACGACCGCAGCCTGTTCTGCCGTGCGGTCCCGGCCCTCCAAGGTCTTACCAAAGTGCCAGTCAGCCGTATGTAAAATGCGCATCTGAATCCCCCAGTTCGTACAGATGGTCTTGATTCCGTGTGGACTTTGCTCGTCTGTCATGAAAACCCGCGCGCGCGGACATTGTTCAACGCTTTTGTCACGGCACGTTTGACTTTTGGCCGTTCGTCGGCGACAAGCGTATCCAGCACCTGCTGCGCCCGCGGCGCCAGTTTCGCTCCATCAGCGGCAGAGAACATCATGGCAAGATTCCAGCGAACCTGTTCGTCGTTGTGCGTGACCCACTGATGCAAACGGGTCACAACGTCGTCCGGATAGTAACGCGCGAGCCCAGCCCCAAGCGCAAACGGGCCGAGGTTGTTCGACACATACTGCGAGCTGTCCGCGAGCAGCAGCTCTAACGCGTCCAAGATGGGACCCGCAAAACTTGGATTACGTGACCGACCGGCATACATCAGCGCCAACAACGCGGCACGACGGACGTTTTCAGAGGCGTCCTTGATCCAGGTCATGACAGTTGGATAAAATTCGCTGAAGTGATTCTCGAGCACGTCGCCTGCGGCACTCGCGGCCCACTCCCGCACCTCCCAGTGCGGTCGAGCGGCCAAGTCGCGCAGTTGACGAGCAACATCGGTTGGGTTTGCGTCATAGGCAGCAGCGTACACCATAGCCCCGACTTCGGCTCCCGTGTCACTCGCGCTATCACAGAGAACGCCAGCGACGCGCAGGCGCTCATCACTCGTGCCATAACGCGTCAGTATTTCTCGAATCGCGAGCCGCTTGACCTTCGCACTCGCGGTCCCTGCATGGGGCGTCACCTGTGACTCGAGGACCTCCACGAGGTCAGGCATGCAGTCCTCCGCGATCGCGATGCGAAGTCGATGTTTCCAATCCATACTGTCCATGGCTGATCTCCTCGTCTCAGTTATATCAAAATCTCGCCAAGTGGGGGCAAATTGACATAGAATGGTGTCCAGGATGTGAAACTCTAGAGGGTAGGAGCACGGTGACACGCTCTGCCTCGGGGAATGAACTAAGATGAAAGCGGCAACAGTCGTACAAAGGTGGCGATAGACAGTGGTGACAGGCACGGAAGTGGGCAAAAGTGACATTGAAATTGCGCGTGAGGCGGAGTTGCTGTCAATCGCGGAAGTAGCGCAAAAACTGGGCCTCTGTGAAGAGGACATCATCCCTTACGGTCGATACAAAGCGAAAATCGACCTTGCTGTGCGACAGCGCTACCCGCAACAGTCGACTGGCAAACTGATCCTCGTTACTGCGATGAGCCCAACCCCCGCCGGAGAAGGCAAATCGACAGTCACCGTTGGGCTCGCTCAAGCGCTCAACCGGTTGGGTAAGCTCACCGTCGCGACACTGCGCGAACCCTCGCTCGGACCGAACTTCGGTCTCAAAGGTGGCGCCGCGGGAGGCGGCTACTCACAGGTCGTGCCGATGGAGGACATCAACCTCCACTTCACGGGCGACTTTCACGCCATCACAACGGCTCATAACTTGTTAGCGGCCGTGATCGATAACCACCTTTATCAAGGCAATGAACTCCGGCTCGACCCCGCACGGATAGTCTGGAAACGCGTCCTCGACATGAACGACCGCGCGCTGCGCCAAACTGTCATCGGGCTTGGCGGTAAGACCAATGGAGTCACGCGCGAAAGCGGCTTTGACATCACAGTTGCCTCGGAAATCATGGCGATTCTCTGTCTGGTGGAAGACCTCCAGGAGTTGAAGCACGCAATCGGCGAAATCCTCATTGGCTACACCTACGACAAGGAACCAGTGTACGTTCGCGACCTACATGTGGAAGGTGCCATGACTGCAGTTCTCAAAGACGCCATCATGCCGAATTTGGTCCAGACGCTGGAAGGCACACCTGCCGTCATCCACGGCGGCCCGTTCGCAAACATCGCGCACGGCTGCAACAGTCTCATTGCAACCAAGACGGCCCTCCAACTCGGCGAGTACGTCGTGACAGAGGCCGGCTTTGGCGCGGACCTGGGAGCGGAAAAGTTTTTCGATATCAAATGCCGCAAGGGTGAACTCCGTCCAGATGCCGCCGTGATCGTCGCGACAGTTCGAGCGCTGAAGTACCACGGTGGCGTTGCAAAGAAAGATTTAAAAGCAGAGAACCTCGACGCAATTCGAGCTGGATTTGCAAATTTGGCTCATCACACGCGCATCGTGAGTCGGGCACATGTACCGTTTGTCATCGCCCTCAATCGCTTCACGTCAGACACAGACGCCGAACTTGCACTGGTTCGTCACCTTTGCGACGAGCACGGATTCCCGGTCGCGACTGCCAATGTCTGGGCGGAGGGCGGACGAGGCGGCGAACAACTCGCCGAGCTAGTCGTGCAGACCGTTGAGTCGTCAGCGTCGTCGTTTCAACCCATTTACGACTTATCGGGATCAATTGAAGAGCGGATTGAAGACATTTGCAAGCGGGTGTACGAGGCCTCCGGTGTTGTCTTCACAGATGAAGCAAGGCGGCAGATCAAAGACTGCGAGGTCCACGGTTGGGACCACCTGCCGATTTGCGTGGCCAAGACTCAATACTCGTTCTCCGACAACCCAAAGGCAATTGGAAATCCGGAAGGATTCATCGTTTCTGTGCGCGGCATTCGACCGTCGCTCGGCGCGGGCTTCCTGGTTTGTCTCACCGGCGACATCATGACAATGCCTGGATTGCCAAAGGACCCTGCTGCACTACACATCGACGTCGACGAACAGGGCCACATTACAGGCCTGTTCTAAGGCTCTAAACCCAGCGCCGGCCGCCCTTGCGAAATGCACTGTAGGGCGGCCCTCGCTTAGGCCGGATCCTTGCCTGCCAGTCCGACGTCCGGAACAAGTCAACGGCCGTGTAAACTCTGCATGATCGCCGTGAAGAAGCGCTGCATCTCAGCCTGCATCTGATAAAATTGGTGACTTAACGCG
>JAKAXI010000125.1 GCA_021816665.1 Bacillota bacterium
GCCCGGAGATTGTGGGCGAGCCAAGCATTCTTGGCGTCAACTCTGTGAACGATTCGACGTACACAACTCGCGCCACCGTCGACAACCGGCGACGCCAGAGGTGGAATACATGTTTTTCCGATTCAAATGGGTTGCACAGAAGGACACAACGATGGTATGATGTGTGGGCACGATTTTGGAGGAACAACTTCCAAACCACGTGGAGTGATGGCCGAGTTGGTCGAAGGCGCTCGCCTGCTAAGCGAGTATACGCTTAATCGCGTATCGACGGTTCGAATCCGTCTCACTCCGCCAGATAAAAGCGTTGTCCTGGTCTCTCAGGGCAACGCTTTTTTTTATCTCCGCAACTTGCCCTGTTTGAAACGTCTGGCCTGAAAGAGGTATCACAAGGTGAACGGTCGGGGAAGAGTAAACAGAGTCACTTCAAGGAGGGGTTGCTGTGCACCAGCGTGCAGGCTCTGCGCCAGCCGGTGTCGCGGAGCACGAGATTTCCGCGCATTTGCAAGATAACGTGGACTATGTGAACGACCTGATTGGCATCGGTACGAGCTGGGATATCCTTGCGAAACCGTTTGAGTTCGGGGATATAAAGATGGTGTCGTACGTCACCAACGGATTTTTCCTGACAATGAACATGGTGTTGATTCTGGAAAACCTGCAAGCGAACGTGGTGACGTTCAAACAGCAACACCCAGAGTCGTTTACGCTCGATGAACTCATCGACTACTTGAACAAACACATCGCGTTTGTGCAAGTGCAGCCAGTGCCGAAAATGGCTGACGCCATCCGGTTCATTCTGTCTGGCCCCTTGATAACTTTTCTGGAGGGGTTTGACCAAGCGCTGTTGATTGACACACGTATCTATCCCATGCGCAGCATCACGTTGCCAACGACAGAACACGTCGTGCGTGGACCTCACGATGGCTTCACAGAGACGATGCTGATGAATACTGCGCTGATTCGCCGTCGACTGCGCGACCCTCGTCTTCGCGTTGAATTGATGCAGATTGGCAAACGGTCGCAAACGGATGTCAGTTTGATGTATCTGAAGGATGTGGCCGACCCAAAACGAGTTGACGAGATCAGGCAACGCCTGAAGTCTGTGAACTCGGACGCGATGACAATGGGAGAGCAGGAACTGACAGACCTAATCGGCAAAGTCAAATGGAACCCCTACCCGATTGTGCGTTACACCGAACGTCCAGATATCGCGTCCGCAGCGCTTCTCGAAGGCCAAATCGTCATTGTTCTCGACACGACCGCTGAAGTGATCATTGCGCCAGTGACGTTCTTTCAACACCTGCAAAACCCACAGGAGTATCACTCGTATCCGCTTGTCGGTACATACTTGCGGTGGGTTATCCTGGCCTCCGTGTTAGTCAGCATATTTCTTCCGGGACTGTTTTTGTTGGTCAATGACTATCCGCAAACCGTCCCCAAGGAACTCAGTTTCTTCGTCGCTCAGCATGGTGATCCGTTGCCGCTTTGGGCAGAACTGTTGGTTGCCGAAATCGCCCTGGATATGCTCCGTCTGGCGATTTTAAACACACCGAGCATACTGGGCTCATCAGTCAGCATCGTGGCCGCTCTGTTGTTCAGCCAGTTTGCCTCGAAGATTCAGTTGTTGCAACCAGAAGTACTAGTGTACATGGGGTTCGTTGTGATTTCGCAGTACGCGACGTCATCCTTTGAACTCGGCAGCGCAAACCAGATCAGTCGAATGTGGATCCTTGGTTGGACTGCGGCATTAGGCCCACTTGGGTTCGTGATCGGCGCCGGGTCATGGTTGTTGTTGCTCATCTTCACTCGTTCGTTTGGGGTCCCTTACTTCTGGCCACTCCTGCCGTTTCGCTGGCGCGACGGGTTGGACGACATTGTGATGCGGCGACCTTCGGAGGACTTGCACGGAATTCCGGATATTCTGCGTCGGCGCTCGAAAGCCTAGCTCACGGATCGAAGGCTAAAGCAGGCGGGCCTCTTCTGAGGCCCGCCTGCTAGGCGATCACCCAGTTTCAAGTCTCTGCATAGGTTAGGGTACTGCGCGAGACATTTGGCAGATGTCGAGGGAATCAACTGATCCCCCGATCGCGTAAACCACGTTCCAGAGGCCGAGGTGATAGTCGTTGCGGACAGGGCCGAAAACACCAATTCCGAGGTCGCAGCGAAATGACGTGATACGGGACTATCAAGAAGGGCAGATTGCGCTCGCAGAAGCGTTGTCCCTATTGAACGGCACGTCGCAGCGAACTGCTGACACAGCGCCGCGAATGACCAAACAGCGACTGTACGCGCTGCTTGGGGACTTAGATGCGTTGGTCGGGTTGGAAGAAGTGAAGTCCACGGTTCGGCAGGTCTTTGCCTTTCTGTATATGCAGGAGCGACGTCGGCAGGCGCACTTGAAGACGGAACCGGTCGTTCTGCACATGGTGTTTACGGGCAACCCGGGAACAGGAAAGACCACGGTAGCGAGGCTCCTTGCACGTCTCTTTCACGAGTGTGGGCTTCTCTCCAAAGGCCACCTGGTGGAAGTCGAGCGGGCCGACCTCGTCGGCGAGTACATCGGCCACACTGCGCAGAAGACGCGCGAGCATATCAAAGAGGCGCTCGGTGGCGTTCTCTTTATTGATGAGGCGTATTCTCTTGCGCGAGGCGGAGAAAAGGACTTTGGTCGGGAAGCCATCGACTGCCTCGTGAAAGGCATGGAGGACTACCGGAACCAGTTCATTGCGATCATCGCAGGCTATGAAGACGAAATGGAATGGTTTCTCTCGACGAATCCTGGACTGCCCAGTCGATTCCCGATTCATCTGAAGTTTCCTGACTACTCGGTGACGGCTCTCCTGGGTATTGCCAGACAAATGGCCGCCGAACGCCAGTATCGATTCAGCGTGGAGGCGGAGGCCAAGTTGCGCCATGAGTTGCAGCGGGTGCGCACCGATACGCTGCGCAGTTCTGCGTTCAGCAACGCCCGTTGGGTACGCAACATGCTCGAAGCAACAATTCGGCAGCATGCTTTGCGGCTGTTTGACGCATCGGACCCAAGCCGTGAAGCCATGGTTACCCTCGAAGCTGCAGACCTTGTGTGGGGGGGAGCCGTATGAGACAAAGTGTGGTGATTGGCAAGGCCAATGTCGGCAAGACATTGTTTTGCATCTACTTCGCGCAGTATATCGGGGTTCGAGAAATGACGTGGCTGGTCGAGCGGACGGATGGACGCACCGAGCACGTCCGCACGTCACCCAAGTCAGCGGCTGAGACACTGTCCGGTGAACTGCCACACAAGACGCGCTGTCTGCAGTCCGTGTGCCTGGATTTTGCGCGAGGAAAAGGTGTACGCCAGTTTCTCCTCACCGATACGACAGGGCTTACCGACGGAATTCACCCCGAGGCGGACCTGCGGCGCGCCATGGCTCAGACCCTGCGCGCCATTGTCAACGCCGACGTGGTCTTGCACATGGTTGACGCTGCTGCGATCGGTGAAGTTGGGCTTGGTCGGAAACCGAACCGAGCAGCTCATGAGCACGGATGGAGTGAGCTAGACGACCAAATCGCAGAACTCGGCGAGCACAAGAGCGGGTACCTGATACTCGCAAACAAGATGGATTTGCCAGGCGCAAAACAAGGTTATCGGGAGCTCTCCAAACGCTTTACTCGGCACCGCGTCGTGCCTATCTCCGCCCTTCATCAGAACGGGTTTCGAGAGGTGAAGCAACATGTATGGCGTTTGGCATGAGTGGGTGATCTGGCTTGGCTGCGCGCTCTTGATGGGCGCAGCCATAAAATTAATGGATGACGCCCTGGATGTGAACTTTGACCTGGAACGGGGGCGTCGAACACTCGCCCATCAACTCGGGCGCGCGGCGCTGCCCTATGCCCTGGTGCCCGCCGTGATCGCGGTGGCCCTTGACCCTTCGCTGGCGCTATCTGTATTTTTTGGAAGTTACGCAGTTGGAATGTTTACGACTTGGCGCGACCAGTTGCCGTCACACCTTCCCGGATACGTCGAGATCGCGCTTGCCCTTGGACTCTCCGCCTGTCTGGTTGGCTGGAGACTCGCGCTCTGGGGTGTCGCAATTATGGCCGTCGTCGATTGGCTGGACGACGTGATGGACCTCACAGGTGACACCAAGTCCGGGCAGACTAATCTGGCCGCCCGGATCGGTTTTGCCGAGACGCTGTTGCTGACGCTGGTTGCGCTATGCGTTGCCGTGTTGACCAACGCAGCTTTGACTGCAGTCGTTCTGGTCGCCGTCACAGCGTTGACCATTGCTGCGGAACTGACTACGAAGCACCTTTGGAAGGCTTCGGATGACGACAGGGGGATTGGCGTATGACAGTGGTCCATTGGTTGGCTTTCATCATTGGAGGTTTAACGGTTGTATTTCTCACGGGCTACGCGCTGGGGCGGCGCGTTGGGTACCGCCAGGGTATGCGCAAGGCGAAAGCCACGGTGCCGTTGGAACTGCGAGCTTGTGCGCACGAGTTGGGACACTGCCCAATCTGCGATACAATGTGGCACGAAGGGGTGAGCGGATGAAACGACATACCGACCCAGACCGGGTCATCCTCGGCGTTCGCAAACGTGCAAGCGAACAACCTCAGGTGTTACAAGAACGAACAGATGAGTTGCGGGGGCTGACTGAGGCTGCCGGCGGCGAAGTTGTCCGCGTATTTGTTCAGGAGCGCCAAGAACCGGACGGAGCCTTGTATCTTGGCAGCGGAAAGGTATTGGAGATGGCCGAAGCGGTTGAAGTTGACGATGTGTCGCTGGTCATCTTTGACGGTGAGCTTAGCCCTGCGCAAATCAGGAACCTATCCGACCGGATGGGATGTCGAGTAATCGACAGAACACAACTGATTCTCGACATCTTTGCGCAGCGAGCGCAGTCCAAGGTTGGCCGCCTGCAAGTCGAGGTAGCACAGCTTGAATACCTGTTACCGCGGCTGACGGGGCGGGGCGTGCAGATGTCTCGGCTTGGCGGCGGCATCGGCACCAGAGGACCTGGCGAAACGCGACTCGAGGTCGACCGTCGACGCATTCGCGACCGCATCTCCCATTTGAAATCCCACTTGCGGGACGCGAAGTCAAAGCGCGCGGAGCAGCGCAAACGCCGAGTAGCTAGCGTCCCGACAGTCGCGCTTGTCGGCTATACAAACGCAGGGAAGACCACGGTGCTAGGGCGCTGGATGAGCGATCGCGGTGGGGGCGCAACGGCTCCAGGCGATGCGCGGCTGTTCGACACTCTTGACCCTTTGGCCCGACGTGTTCGGGCCGGACGGACCGGGGAACTGGTTCTGCTCGATACGGTCGGCTTTGTGCAGGACCTGCCGCATCTGCTCGTCGACGCGTTTCGGGCGACGCTTGAGGAAGTGGTGGCGGCGGATGTAGTTGTCCATGTACTGGACGCAAGCGTTGATACTGCGGCTCGCGCAGAGACGACCTATCATGTTCTGCGCGAGCTCGGGGCGGACGGAAAGCCGATTATTACTTTCTACAATAAACTCGACCGCGTGGGACAGGCCCCACCTCCGGACCGTCACGCAGTGGTCACAGTCTATGGCTCCGCGCGAACAGGGGATGGAATGGCTGAACTCTACAGCGCCGTCGACGCAGTTCTTGGCCTTGACCCGGTTCGAGTGACACTTTCAGGCCCCCAAGATTCGGAGGCTTTTTGGGCAGATGTAGCTCGTCAAGGGCGCGTGATCTCTGCGGAAGCAACCGAAGCCGGGGAGATGAAGGTGACGCTTGAAATGGACCGCCGGCAAGCTCCTGGTGTTGGTCTGCCCGATTACGACAGTGCAACTTCGACGGAGGTACAGCCATGACCAACTTACAAGTCACTGCCGAAGCGAGAACGGTTGTGGCTCGTGCTGAGCACACAGTCGCAGAAGCGCTGTTGCGAATCGATGCGATTGCGAGAACGAACCAGGCGAAGGTGCTAGATGCGTTTCACGCCGAGCGCGTTGCCGACGCAGACCTGCACGGTACCACTGGGTATGGTCTTGGCGACGAGGGAAGGGACAAGTTCGAACGCGTGTTCGCGCGCGTATTTCAGGCGCCACGTGCGCTGGTGCGACCCCAGTTTGTGTCTGGGACACATGCGCTAAAGGTTGGGCTGTTTGGCATGGTTCGTCCAGGAGACGAAGTGCTGTTTGCCACAGGTAAGCCGTACGAAACGCTGGAGGCAGTGGTTAGATCGGA
>JAKAXI010000126.1 GCA_021816665.1 Bacillota bacterium
CTTCGCCTTCGCCTTCGCCTTCGCCTTCGCCTTCGCCTTCGCCTTCGCCTTCGCCTGCCCCTTCGCTAACGCCTGTGTCGCTACCCTTTCAGCTCGCGGCGAAACAACTCGAGGTTCTGCTCATGCTCGTCCTTCATACCCGCAGCAAACGGGTAGCGCCGAAGAATTGCCGCGAGCGCCGCGGCGGCCCCTTCTTCCTCTCGCACACAGGCCCGCGCGGCGGCGATGTACTCGTATGCCGCAGCGACTCGCCGGCGCATCTCTGCAACGTCCGTCGTGTGCTGACCGTGACCCGGCACCAATACGCGCACCGCGAGCTGAGACAGCATATCGTCCACTTTGCCGAGCGTCGTCTCATACCGCTTGCTGCCAAAGTAGATGAACGGGACTTCGACATCGGACAGGTAGTCGCCGACGAGCAGAACGCCATGCGGTTCGACGAAGCTGAGCAGTCCGCAAGGAGTGTGCCCAGGCGCTAGGCCGAACGTGATCGCAGCCCCTTCGTCAGGGTCACCGAGGGCGAGGCGCTGCCCGTCGTGATCGATCACGACCTCGAGCATCGGGTACTCAATTGGGTAGCTTCGGCGCAGGTAGTACTTGGCATCGAAATCGCGGATCGTATCAAGCGCCTCCCGCCAGTCCGGCCGCTCTACGAGCGCAAGACTGCCGATACGCACCGCGTCCGGGAACGCGGCGCTTGCAATAATGTGATCCCAGTCCGAGTGCGTAAACAGCAGGTACAGCGTGCGATCCCGCTGCACCTCCGCCACATAGCTGCGGATTGTCTCGACCTCTTCCGGCAGCCATGTGGGGTCGACCACCAAGACAAACGACTCGCCTTCCACCACGGTCGACGTCGTCTGATAGAGCGCACTTTGAAAGACGGTCACACCGTTTGCTCGGTATTGGATCACGTTTGCCTCTCCCCCTTACTTCAGCCCCGAGTCAACGCACCTTGCGCCACGGGGCTTCTTCGCCCACACGCGCCATTTGGGCGCCTCTCCGCTCACGGCAACGTCCGCTCACGCCTACGTCCGCTCACGCCTACGGAAGTTCCACCCTATTTTGCAGTGCTTCTGCGAGCGCTGCAATGGCGTCGCTGACTGATGCGTCGGTATCGAGCGGCGGCGAGAAGCTGCGCACGAACTCGAGTGTGCGACGGCTGGTCTCTGACAGGTCGTTCTCGGCTTTCTCGAGGTAAAGCGCCTGTGACGCACAGATGAGCTCAATGGCGATCACGCGCAGCGCGTTGTGCACCACCTGCCGAGCCTGCCTGGCCGCGATCGTGCCCATGCTGACGTGGTCCTCCTGGTTGGCGGAGGATGGGATCGAATCGACGCTCGCCGGGTGTGCCAGCACCTTGTTCTCGGAGACGAGAGCTGCGGCGACGTACTGCGTGATCATGAGACCCGACTCCAGGCCCGCGTTTGTCGCCAAAAAGGGCGGAAGACCGCTCAGTTGCGGGTTGACGAGCCGCTCGATGCGCCGTTCCGAGATGTTCGCCCACTCTGCGGCTGCAACCTTAAGCAGGTCCATCGCGATCGCGATTGGCTGCCCGTGAAACTGCCCACCCGAGAGGATGCGGCCATCCTCGAGTACAATCGGGTTGTCTGTAGCGGAGTTGACTTCTACCGCCAAACGGTCATCTGCGTATTTCCACGCCTGCCACGACGCGCCGTGCACTTGCGGCACGCAGCGCAGCGAGTATGCATCTTGGACGCGCAGGTCACCTTGGTGCGTCACACGCTGACTGCCCTGGAGTCGATTCCGGACACGCGCGGCCACTTCCTCTTGCTCGAGGTGCGGACGCGTGGCGAGGAGGGCGGGATCGAATGCACTGATGATCCCGTGCAGCGCCTCCATCGTGAGACATGCTGCCGCATCAGCCCACAGCCCGAGCCGCTCAGCCTCCGTCACAGTGACCACGCCAACGCCTGACATCGCCTGCGTGCCGTTGATAAGCGCGAGCCCTTCTTTCGCGCGCAAGCGAACTGGCTGCAGACCTGCAACTCTAAGTGCCTCACCGCCTGGAAGCACGCGCCCCTGGTATTCTGCGCGGCCTTCGCCCATCAGGACGAGCGCCATGTGCGCCAGCGGGGCTAAATCGCCGCTTGCACCCAGCGAACCTTGCGAAGGAATGACCGGGTGCACACCGTGGTTGACCATGTCCACGAGAAGCTGCAGGGTCTCCGAGCGGATCCCGCTGTAGCCTTTAGCCAGTGCATTGGCGCGCAGCACCAGCATGGCGCGGACGACTTCGGTCGGGAACGGATCACCAGTGCCGACTGCGTGCGACCGGATGAGGTTAACTTGCAACTGCTCGACGTCGTCACCGGCGATGTTGACGTCGCTCAGTTTGCCAAAGCCCGTGGTCACGCCGTACACCACGTCGGCGGCGGTGACATGCGCTTCGACTCGGTCGCGGCTCGCGCGCACGCGCTCCCACGACGCGTCGGGGATGTAACAAGCACGCAGGTCCTTCGCGATCGCGAACACGTCCGCCCGGGAGAGCGTTTCGCCGTCGAGTGCTACCGCGTCGCCGTTGTCGTGTCCCCCCTGCAGTTTTTGTCCAACCTGGTCCGATGCCAGAGAGTGAATTGTGGGATGAGTGCGGCGGTCAGAGAGAGAAGATGACATATGAATTCCACCTTTCAGGTTTCGAACATGACCTCTTACGCTAATGCTTTACCATAACAAAGGGTGACCGGAATCCGGTCACCCTAACAACCACAGTGATGATTCAGTTGCCTGACTTGACGGCTCGCAGGCCACCCTCGCGTACTGGCCTGACGGCACCACTGCCATATTCGCGCGCGACGCACCTGCGTCACCTCCTGCCAAACAATGTCCTTGCCGGTGCTGCTTCTATTCTACGCATCCCCGGAATTTTCGCAACTCGCGTGTCGGAACATTGCCAGTGTTCGCCGTAAGCGTTTATATGCCCGTGTCCGATGCACTCCGTGAGCTTGCGACAGCCTCAGTCCTTGAACGCACGCCAGTCCAGTTTGGACTTTTTCAAGAGCTCTTCAAACGACGCATCGTCCGGTTCTACCGGGTCAAACAGTTCAGCGAAGGAAGCCTCTCGTTCGGACTCGTCCTCTTGTGTCACAGCCGCGAACTTGGTGCGGTTTTTCGTCACAGAATTGCGGGTTCGGCTGGGGTCCACTTTGTGGGCCACTTTCTCACCCGCAACCTTGGCAGCTTTCGCCGCTTCTTGCTTCGCTGCAGCCTCTGCCATCTCAGCCTTCAGCTTGGCCAGAGCAGCGAGCGCGGGCTGTCCAAGGTGATCCTCCACACTCGTCTGCCCGCTCTCCTCTGCCTTCTTCTCGGCTGCAGGTTTCTTCGGCTTCTCTGCCCGAAACCAGTCAGCTGCGTATTCGGGCTTGTCCCCTCCGCTGAAGTCTTGGCTGAGTGCCCCTCGCCGCTTGCGTTGTTTCCCCATATGAGTCGCTCCTTAAGCGAAGATTCGCTTCCCCGTTACGACTTCGCCAAGTGTTCCTGCAAGTACTCTTTCTCACGATCGACTAAGTCAGGGTGGTCACGCAACTGTCTGCGGAGAATCCGCTCCTCCCACACTTCGCTGCCAGGACCGTCTTCTGCATCGTCAGACTCCATTGCGGGCTCAAGGTCGCTCTGCTCCAGGTCTGCAATTTTGCGGTCGTAGAGGATCTCCCACTGTTCCACGCCTTCCTGTCGATCACGCTGTGACACTTGCATATAGATGCCGGGTACGTCCTCATCCGGTCCAACAACGTACATAAACATTTCGAAATCATCCCATTGGTGCGTCCAATCCATTGGATCCATCGCGATACCCCTTACGGCACAACCGCCTTGAATTCCCGGTACGACTGTGAGACCAGTCAAATCCAGTGTACCCGCGGCCCTCTGGACGTGCAACCGCTACTGTCATTTGCTACAATAATGGTTGACGTCAACTTGGGCATCCGGCGCCCCATGAGGAGGCCGAGCATGAGACGGTTATTCTTAATCCTGTTTGTCATTTCGCTTGTGATTGTCGGTATCGAGACATTCCGGCCACAAGCCCCGTTTCCGAACGTCTACGGCGGATCGGCCGGGACCGTGACAAACACTTCGACAGGTGCTGGACAGAACTCGTTCTAAGATTCAAACGTGTTGAATGTTTACAGTGGACATCTCGTTCTCTCGCTGCCACGAAAACGCAAACGGCGGTTACTCTTCGCTTTGAGAGCAACCGCCGTTTGCTTTGTCAGGGACGATTTTCTGAAGTTGACCCGGCTATGCGACTTAGACTGTCGCCAGGACCTTCTTGAATTCCTCTGTCAGCATCGGCACGACTTCAAATAGGTCGCCGACGATCCCGTAATCCGCCACCTGGAAGATCGGCGCTTCTGGGTCTTTGTTGACTGCAACGATGACTTTTGAGTTGGACATTCCGGCCAAGTGCTGAATGGCACCCGAGATCCCGCAGGCGATGTAGAGGTCAGGCGTCACAACTTTGCCGGTCTGGCCAATCTGCATCGAGTAATCGCAGTACCCTGCGTCGCATGCGCCACGCGAGGCGCCTACTGCCGCGCCAAGCACATCCGCGAGTTCCTGCAGCGGCTTGAAGCCGTCTGCGCTCTTCACGCCACGCCCACCAGAGACGATAATTTTCGCCTCCGTCAGGTCTACGCCCGTCGAAGCCTTCTGAATGACTTCCTTCACGATTGTCGAGAGGTCAGCCTGCTCAAACGAGACGGACAGCGTGTTCACCGTACCTGCTTTGCTGAAGCCGCCTTCCGCAACCGCCAGGTTGTTCGGACGCACTGTCGCGAGCGTGACGCCGTCTTTCACCTTCACTTTGGTGAACGCCTTACCAGCGTAAATTGGCCGCGTGAAGACCAGAGTGTCGCCGTCCTTGTCGTAGCCGACGATGTCAGACACCTGACCGGCGCCGAGGCGCATCGCAATGACCGGGGCAAGGTCCTTGCCGATGGCGGAGTGTGCAAAAAGCACGATGTCCGGATTGCTCGCGCGGTACGCCTCCATGAACGCCTTGCGGTACGCCGACGGGGTGTACTTCCCGAGTTCTGGGGCGTCCACTACGTACACTTTGTCAGCGCCAGCTGCGCCAAGGCCATCAGCCAGCCCAGCCACACCGCTTCCAAGCAGAACCACACCGACCTGACCGCCGTCTGCCATATCATTCGCAGCGGACAGCATTTCTACCGTCACGTTGCGCAGTTTTCCGTTTCGAACATCCGCCAGTACGAGGATGTTTTTCGCCATTCCATATCCCTCCCGAATTGTGAGTCCAGAGTCCCGTGTGCGCCCGTGATCTGCTCAGTCCAGCTCCGCTCAGACGAAACGAAGCTGAACTCTGCTCAACCAAGAATCGTTCTACTCAGCCGACGACCTTGTCAACACTGCGCAGGGACGAGACGAGTTCCTTCACCTGGTCTGACAGTTCACCTTGCAGCACTTTGCCTGCCTCTTTCGGCTTTGGCAAGTAGGTCTCAAGGATTTCCGTACGCGGCGCCACGTCCGCCTCCGTCAGTCCAAGGTCTGCAAGGCCGAGGTGCTCAAGCGGCTTTTTGCCCGCTTTGCGGATCCCAATCAGTGAGGGATAACGCGGATCGTTCAAACCCTGCTGTGCCGTCACAAGGACCGGCAGTGTTGCAGTGACAACCTCTTCGTCGCCCTCTGCATCACGGTGGCCTGTTACTTGATTGCCGTCCACAACCAGTTTCGTGAGTGTAGAAATATGCGGGATGTCGAGTTCCTCTGCGAGTCGGACTGCCACTTGGCCTGATCCGTCGTCAACCGCCTGATTGCCGCCGATGATGAGGTCATACGACTTGCGCGTCGCGACTTTCGCGAGCACCTTGGCGGCAGTGTAGCTGTCGCCAAAGGCAGCGGGATCATCCACGAGTACTGCATCATCTGCGCCCATTGCAAGCGCTGTACGCAGCGCCTCTTCGGCCCGTTCCGGACCAATTGTCGCCACGGTAACCTCGCCACCAAGCTCTTCTTTGAGGCGAATAGCCTCTTCCACCGCATACTCGTCGTACGGGTTGATCACGAACTTGACCCCGTCCTCTTTCACCACACCGTTCTCGACGGAAATGCGCTCTTCTGTATCAAACGTCTGCTTCAGGCAAACCAGGATATTCACGCTTCCACGCTCCTCTCCACATGTTCCACTCTGGTCTTCGTTCGGCTTGCTTCGGC
>JAKAXI010000127.1 GCA_021816665.1 Bacillota bacterium
GGGTGAAACACACGGGTCTCCGCCGAAAGTAAAAGGGCTGCCTCCGGTGTACTCCACCTTTGGGCAGCCCTGTTTGACTTGTCTGGTCGCCTTTACGCCTTTACGCCTTTACGCCTTTACGCCTTTACGCCTTTACGGCGCTTCATACCGCGATACACGGGTATCCCGCGCAATGCGGGCAACCCCCAAACCACAGGCGGTTGTGTGCCACCCCCCCACTACTACGTGCCGCCCTCTGCCAGTCCCACAGAGCCTCACGTTAGCGCACGTACGGTGGGAATAGCGGAGAGCGACTGTCGTAAGAGCCTGTCGTAAGAGCACACCGCCACCCTTTTTCTTGCAAAGCACAGAGCCTTGGTAGTAGAGTGACAAAGGACTGTTTTTGCGGTATCCCATGCCGCTATCTCGTTTCGTCATTTGGTCATCGACGTTTGTGATGTCCATTCGACAAATGCCTTGCAGCTCTGCGAAAATAAGTGAGAGAGAAACAAGACGTCCTACTTCCCGTTATTCCATTTCACACGATTCAATCCTCTAACACCAAACTGAATTACGTGGAGGGATTCACATGGTTTATCACGATCCATTCGGAGCACGTGCCAAACTTTCCGCCGCGGGCCAGTCGTACACCTACTACCGCCTGTCTGCGCTGGAAGAAAAAGGCGTTGGCCCAGTCTCCAAGCTTCCTTTCTCCATTAAGATTCTCCTCGAAGCTGTGCTTCGCCAGATCGACAACAAAGCGATCAGCGAAGACCATGTGCGTGCGCTCGCGAACTGGAACGCCGCAGCGCCGCAGAAGGACGATGTACCGTTCAAACCAGCACGCATCCTGCTGCAGGACTTCACGGGTGTACCCGCCGTCGTCGACCTCGCCGCACTTCGCTCGGCGATGCACCGCCTGGGTGGCGACCCGAAGCGGATTAACCCGCTCATCCCGGTCGACCTCGTCATTGACCACTCTGTCCAGGTTGACGCGTTTGGCACCAAAGAAGCATACGAGTTCAACATCCAGCGCGAGTTCGAGCGCAACGAAGAACGCTACAAATTCCTGCGTTGGGCGCAGAAGTCGTTTGACAACTTCCGCGTCGTCCCACCCGGCACCGGGATCGTCCACCAAGTGAACCTGGAGTATTTGGCAAAGGTTGTGCAGCAGAAGCAGGAAGGCGACGAAGTCGTTGTGTTCCCAGACAGCCTCGTTGGTACGGACTCGCACACCACGATGATCAACGGCATCGGTGTGCTTGGCTGGGGCGTCGGTGGCATCGAAGCAGAAGCTTGCATGCTCGGACAGCCCCTGTACCAGTTGCTCCCGGAAGTTATCGGGTTCAAGCTGACCGGTAAACTGCCGGAAGGCGCGACGGCTACTGACCTGGCGTTGACCGTCGTCAACATGCTGCGCAAAAAGGGCGTCGTCGGCAAGTTCGTGGAGTTCTACGGACCCGGCCTCAGCAACATCGGCCTCGCCGACCGCGCGACCGTTGCCAACATGGCGCCAGAGTACGGCGCGACGATGGGCTTCTTCCCAGTCGACGCGGAGACGTTGAACTACCTCCGGAGCACGGGCCGCGACAGCGATCTGATCGAACTTGTCGAAGAGTACACCCAGGCACAGGGCATGTTCCGCACAGACAGCACGCCTGACCCGGTGTTTACGGATACGATTGAACTCGACCTCGCGACTGTCCAGCCGCGAATGGCTGGCCCGAAGCGGCCGCAGGACCGCATTGAACTGTCCGATATGAAGTCGAACTTCGAGTCCGCATTGACAAAGCCGGTTGACCAGGCTGGATTTGGCCTGACCGACGACCAAGTTAGCAAAGAAGTCACCATTGCGCATGAGGACGGTACCACCAGCACGATGAAGACGGGGGCCGTGGCCATCGCCGCGATCACCAGCTGCACCAACACGTCCAACCCGAATGTCATGGTCGGAGCAGGCCTGCTTGCGAAGAAGGCCGTCGAGCGCGGCCTCGTGACGCCGAAGTATGTGAAGACCAGTATGGCGCCGGGATCCAAAGTGGTGACTGACTACCTGGAGAATGCGGGATTGATTGAGCCACTCGCGGCACTCGGATTCGACCTCGTTGGCTACGGTTGCACCACCTGCATCGGCAACAGCGGTCCGCTGCCAGACGAAGTCGGACAGCCAATCGCAGACAACGACCTGCTTGTGTCGGCCGTGTTGTCCGGTAACCGCAACTTCGAAGGCCGCATCCACTCCCTGGTGAAGGCGAACTACCTGGCGTCGCCGCCGCTCGTCATCGCCTACGCACTCGCTGGCACGGTTGATATCGACCTGACCACAGAGCCGCTAGGCACAGACAAGAATGGTCAGCCGGTGTACCTGAAGGACCTGTGGCCGACGTCGCTCGAGATTCAGGAGACAATCAGCTCGGTCATCAACCCGGAGATGTTCCGCAAAGAGTACGAGCACGTGTTCTCGAGCAACGAGCGCTGGAACGCCATTGAAACGCCGGAAGGCCAGCTGTACGAGTGGGATCACGCGTCCACCTACATCCAGGAGCCGCCGTTCTTCGTCGGCCTGACGGTCGACCTGCCGGAGACTGAGGACATCGAGCAAGCACGCATTCTGGCGCTCCTTGGAGACTCTGTGACAACGGACCACATCTCGCCAGCCGGTAACATTAAAGTGGATTCACCGGCAGGCACTTACCTGACCGATCACGGCGTCAAACCGTACGACTTCAACTCGTATGGGTCCCGCCGCGGCAACCACGAAGTCATGATGCGCGGCACCTTCGCCAATATCCGCATCCGCAACCAGGTGGCTCCTGGTACGGAAGGCGGAGTGACGAAGTACCTGCCGACAGACGAAGTGATGCCGATTTACGACGCGTCGATGAAGTACCAGAACGACGGCACGCCGCTCGTCGTCATCGCGGGTAAGGAGTACGGCACGGGCAGTTCGCGCGACTGGGCAGCGAAGGGCACAAATCTGCTCGGCGTGCACGCGGTCATCGCGGAAAGCTTCGAGCGCATCCACCGCAGCAACCTGGTCGGGATGGGCGTCCTGCCTCTGCAGTTCAAGGACGGAGACTCTTGGAAGTCGCTCGGCTTAACGGGCAAGGAGAAGATTCAGATCCGCGGTCTGGAAGGCGAGCTTGCGCCTGGCCAGGATCTCGAAGTCGTCGCAACGCGCGAGGATGGCAGCCGCTTCAACTTTGCCGCCCGTCTTCGCTTAGACAGCGCGATCGAAGTGGAGTACTACCGCAACGGCGGTATCCTCCAGACCGTCCTGCGCAACTTCCTGCAGGAGCAGTACGCGAAGGCGTAAGAGCGAAGGCATAAGTGAAGCCAGCAGCGTGACGATAACCATACAACTCAGACAGGGCTGCCCAAAGGTGGAATACACCGAGGGTAGCTCTTTTTCTGCGGCGGCGCGCGTGTTTCACTCGGTGGAGGGTTCGCGGCGTTGATGTGGCCGGATAGAAATACCGAAGAGGATTCCCACATCCGCTCGCGTAGGTGTCATTTTGACTCCTACCGCCGCGCCGCGCCGCGCACAGCACAGCCCCGGTTCTCCATCCTCCTCGCGACGGCTCAATTGAAAGTGTTCATGTGTAGCAGCCCGACCTCACCGAGCTCGCTTGTCGCTAGGAAGAACCAACCCTGGTGCTTAGGTATCGGTGTACTTCCGATCTTCCAGTTGTACGACCACGTGCCATCCCCGCGTGTGCGCGTCTCACCAATTTTCTGAACGTTGACGGCGCTTTGCAGGTCATAATGGTCGCCCTCGTGAATGACATTTTGGGCAGGTACGTAGTAGAGCGTGATCACCTTGCCGTGCCAAGCCGCGTGGCTGAACAACTCAACTTTACCGTCGGCATACGTCGCGCGCATCAGTTGTACGTTCTGAATCCGTCGTGGAAGGTTTAAACTCACTGGCGGTCCAGCCAACGACCTCGGTAACTCAACGGCAACGCCTGCATCTGTCGCGTGCGGAGGCTGTTTGCCTTCAAAGGCGGCCGCAGGGGAACAGCCGCTTACAATGAGGGTAGTGACGATCACGATAGCAGTCCACCACCGTTGCATGAGATACCCCACCTCTCGCTTCTATTCGAAAGGTAGGATGCCCGAAGCTCAGCGGTTTACACGACTCAAAGTCGACGCGGACGAGATACGCAAGGCGAGGTCTGGATGCTCCGTGATGACTGCGTCAACGCCCCATCGACAGAAACGGCGTAGGTCGTCTTCGTCGTCGACCGTATACACTCGCACTTTCACCCCTTGTTGCCGAATTTGGGCAATCTGCTCAGCAGTTACACTTTTGTAGTATGGGTGTAATGCGCCTGCGCCCAGGTAGTGCGCGTACAGCCACGGGTCAACCAGCCCGTCTTGGTAGAGCAGTGCCGTTTCTGCTTCTGCATGCGCACGTTTTAACCTCCGTAGCGGTTCATGGTAAAACGACGACACAATGGTCCGCGCGCCAAGCCCGTACGCGCTTACGCGCTCCCACGCCCGAAACTCGAGAGCTGGGTACGGGGTATCGCCGTACTTGAGCTCGAGGTTTAACATCACTGGATAGGGCGCCTCAACTGCCAATGCCAGTACTTCGTCCAGTGTAGGGACGCGCACGCCGGCGAATTCGGGCGCAAACCAACTCCCCGCGTCGAGGCGGCGCAAGTCATGCAAAGTCTGGTGCGCGACTTGCCCCGATCCATCTGTTGTGCGGTCTAGCGTATCGTCATGGATCACGATGAGTTCTCCGTCAACCGTCATTTGTACGTCGAATTCGATCCCGTCTGCCCCCACCTCAATGGCGAGGGCAAATGCAGGCAGGGTATTTTCCGGTGCGCGCGCGGCGAATCCGCGGTGCGCGTAGACTTGTGTGCGGGTCTTTTGTGATGAGTCTAACAAAGAGTCGACCTCCTGACTTGCTGCAACGGACGACGCATGACAGCCATGTCCGGCAACATGCGTGCCCCCACAATATGCGTTGAAAACCGGGACTTCGCGCACATCGTATCACACGGGTATGTACAATACTCGTCGACCCACCAAGTTCGGTGGGTCGACTGGAACTATATGAAAGGGAATCGTTCGTGATTAGTAGGCTGCGCCTGCGCCAGCCCCCGCACCTACGCCCATGCCGTAACCCGGCACCAGCAGGAAGAACAGCACGAAGATGATCAGGAACACCACTGCCCAACGTGTGTAGCCACCAAATACTCCGTACATTGTAACGCCTCCCTTTCCGTCAAGATGCTACACAGTACGCTCGACTAGAGGCGCTCGTAGAGGGGATTCGCCTAGTTGACGCAGAACGGGCGGGGACCCAAGGGTTCCCGCCCGTTGACTTGATGCCTGTCAATCTGTTCCGTGCGAAGTAAAGGATGTTACTGCAGGTTCGAGACTGACGACCCGTATTCTCCGCCGAGGCGGCGCGAATACTTTCCAACTTGAGGTGTGCCGTACCGATGGTTCGCCATTTTCGCTACAGATTCCCCGCGAGCCATACTCGCAGAAGCTGTACTGCTCATCACCGGACCAGACGCTTCATCGCCGCGTCCAATAGACTTGCGTCTCGACGTCATGGCAAGCCACCTCCTGATTGGCATCAAATCGCTAGTTAGAGTTCCCGCCATCCGCTGCATCATGCAAACTGTGAGTTATGCCGAGACCCCATCACTGTACACTTGGCCTTCAAAGCGGCGGAACGATGCCCGGTAAAACAGCGCTCCAACAAGGTACATTCCGGCTGTGACAGAAAAGACAATCGCGTACCCTGTGTAAGCACCGTAATGGTGTACGACAGTGGTACTGACAGGCCCCATAACAGCCCAGCCAAGGGTGAACATTGTCTGACCGGAACTGACAGCAAAGCCCTTCAAATCGTCGTCCACCAAGGCCATCATGACGGAATCCTGAATTGGGTTGCTGCAGTTCATTAAAGCCTGACGCAGAATTACGGCGCCTGATGCAAACCACAGGTTCCGAAAGAACGCCGTCATAATCAGAAACGGAATGGAGATAAGCTGAAATCCAGAGGCCGATCTTACGGGTCCAAACCGGCGTGCTGCCGCAGGTCCGACGAACATCGCCAAAGCAGTGACTGCCTGCCCGAGCGCCATCACAACGCCAATACCCGCCTTCGGCATGTGGAACCGTTCGAGAAAGTACAAGTTGAGATACGGGATCACAAGTCCTGCTAGATC
>JAKAXI010000128.1 GCA_021816665.1 Bacillota bacterium
TGGTGGCGCCGCTAGTGGAGTCCTCAGAGGCGCTAACGGATGTTCGTTCAGCTACAGAACTCGTCGCACACCTGCAGGACGAGTTTGCCGGTTACAAAACCGATTTACTGCATGGACGCATGTCAACCGCCGACAAGGACGCGGTGATGCGGCGTTTTCTCGCTGGTGAGGTACAGGTTCTGGTGAGTACTACTGTAATTGAAGTCGGCATAGACGTGCCGTCTGCAACAGTGATGCTGATTTACCATGCGGAGCGGTTTGGTCTAGCTCAACTGCATCAACTTCGCGGACGAGTTGGCCGAGGTGAGAGAGAGAGTGAGTGTGTGCTGTTGTCGGACGCTGGAAATGACATGGCCAGAGCAAGATTGCAGACGATGGTCGACACGACAGACGGCTTTGTGATCGCGGAGCGAGATCTGGAACTGCGCGGGCCTGGGGAGTTTCTCGGTGTGCGGCAAAGCGGGTTGCCTGAGTTTTCCGTAGGCGATCTGACGCGGGATCTGAAGGTGATGGAGGTTGCGCGTGACGAAGCCAGTCAACTATTGTCGAAGCCCGATTTTTGGCTCCTGCCGCGCTACGGTAAGCTACGGGAGTGGATGGAGCAGGTCCCCCAAGCAGGCTGGTACCGCGCGTAGTCCTTTTAAACTTCTTGCGAGTCCATAATGTGGAAGTCATAATTACTTCCCTCTGCCGCATACTAGGCCTACATCAAAAGGGGAGGTGAGATACATGGCGCAAGGACAGAAGAGAAATACCCCGGTTGTACCTAACGCCATCAAAGCTCTCGACCAGTTTAAGTACGAGGTGGCTTCAGAAATCGGCATCACGCCCCCGCAAGACGGATATTGGGGTACGATGACTACCCGTGACACTGGTGCTATCGGTGGTCATATGGTTCGCAAGATGGTGGCTTTGGCAGAGCAGCAGCTCGCTGGCCGTTCTGGATTCTAAGCATTTCATCAGCTAATGTAACAAAAGCGGCCAGCGTAGCTGGTCGCTTTTGTTACGCCTGCATCGGCAGGCAACTCCACTCTTGATTGTTCCGACCGCGGTCGATACGATGGACGTGGTAAGAGACAGGAGTGGCTGACTCAATGCGCAAGTTCGCTTTGCAGGTCTTGCCCAAACGTGCTCTGACGGCAGTCGTGGGTTGGTTTTCGGGCACCTCTGTGAGCCGCATGCTCATACCGTGGTACAGCCGACATTATCATATTCGCATCGAAGACGCGGAACATCCCGCGAACGCTTACAGAAGCTTACGGGACTTTTTTACGCGTCGGCTGAGGTCTAATGTTCGTCCGATTGAACCGCTGGGCCTCTTGGCCCCAGTAGATGGACTGGTCAGCGAAGTTGGTTATATCTCCGCGGGCTCATTGTTACAGGCGAAGGGTGTAACGTACACACTATCCGCGTTGTTGGCAGACCCGACAGAGGCAGCAGGCTTTGAGGGTGGACTGTACTTCACGTTCTATCTGAGTCCGCGCGATTATCACCGCATTCATATGCCGCTCGACGGGACTGTGACTTCGTGGCGTTACATTCCCGGTACACTCTATCCTGTGAATCCACTCGGCGTACGGTCGATTCCGGGTCTGTTTACAAAAAATGAGCGGCTTGTATCAAATGTAGACACAGACCACGGGGCAGTGGCCATCGTAAAAGTCGGGGCGACCGTAGTAGGCAGAATCAGGACAGTGTACGGTCCGCCAGTGCGAGCCCCACGCCGACGAGGAGTTCAACAGGGCATTCTGGACCTGCAGATGCAGCGCGGTGATGAGCTTGGGTGGTTTGAAATGGGTTCGACCGTGATTGTTGTCGTGTCGCCAAGCCTAAGTCTCCAACCGGTGATTCAGCGTGGTGAATCGGTGTTCATGGGGCAAACAGTGGCGATTCGTGCAGAGACGGAATAATTGAGGATGATGCGGGGACACTATACCCAAGTGAGGTGATGGGTATGCGGCCCGTAAAATACGTGATGCACGTTTGCGGGAAAGGGTTGCGGACCTACTGGACATGGATGGTTCAAGCCGGCGAACAGATGGGCGATTACTACGGCCCGTGGTGAGACTTATTAACCTCAAGAGGGGGGTTGTGCCCAGTACCAGCGGGTGCAACCCTCTTTCCTTTGCGTTCACAAGCTGGCTGGAAAAGTTGTGAATGACTGTAATTCGCAACTCATCCTTGCCCGAACGCCGCAAAACTTGTACATTGTATTGGAACAGTCTATCACGCTGTTCCTGTTTTGTTTGTGAGTTGGCAGGCGCGGGGGCTAGAGTTCTTGCCATCCGACGAATTTGATGCGATGGAGGTACTACAGGGATGAGAATTTTGATTGCCGGCGGCGACGGATTTTGTGGCTGGCCGACAGCGCTTCATCTGTCAAAACGTGGTCACGAAGTGGCGATTGTAGACAGCTTGATCCGCAGACAATGGGACGAAGAGCTCGGCACACAGTCGCTGACCCCGATAGCATCTCTCGAAGATCGCGTTGCTCTGTGGCGCGAAACTTCAGGGAAAGAGGTACCGATTTACATCGGTGACTTACAGGAGTACGCCTTTGTGGAGCGGGTGTTCCGCGAGTTCCAACCAGAGGCCGTTGTGCATTTTGCGGAGCAACGGTCCGCGCCTTATTCCATGATTGACCGCGAACATGCTGTGTTTACACAAGTGAACAATGTTGTGGGAAACCTCAATGTGCTGTACGCCATTAAAGACATTACTCCGGATTGTCACCTGATCAAACTGGGTACAATGGGTGAGTATGGAACTCCAAACATAGATATTGAGGAAGGCTATATTCGGATTCAACACAAAGGTCGCGAAGATGTACTTCCCTATCCGAAACAACCCTTCTCGTTCTACCACCTGTCTAAAGTGCACGACAGTCACAATATTATGTTTGCTTGTAAGTCGTGGGGCATCCGGGCTACAGACCTGAACCAGGGCGTGGTGTACGGCCTTTGGACTGATGAAACCCGTCTGTCAGAAGGGCTTTACAATCGAATCGACTACGACGGAGTATTTGGCACGGCGCTGAACCGCTTTTGTATACAAGCGGCAACTGGTCACCCGTTGACAGTATACGGAAAGGGCGGACAGACGCGCGCGTTCCTCGATATCCGTGACACGTTGCAGTGCATCGAATTGGCGGCTCTGCAACCAGCGGAGCGCGGAGAATTCCGTGTGTTCAACCAATTCACTGAGCAATTCTCCATTCAAGAGCTCGCTGAACGCGTTCAACGGGTTGCTGCCGAGCGATTTGGCATTCAAGCGGAGATCGCACATTTGAACAACCCGCGTGTTGAGAAAGAAGAGCACTACTACCACGCCGTTCACACGAAACTGCTCGACTTGGGTCTGCAACCCCATCTACTGTCGGACGAGTTGATCGTGGAATTGATCGATACAGCGATGCGTTACCGCGACCGTGTGAATTTTGATGTGATCGCGCCAAGCGCTAACTGGAGGTAAGTGCATGCGGATTGCAATGTTTTCCGAGACGTTCCTGCCAGGAACGGATGGAATCGTCACGCGATTATGCGCGACCCTTCGCCACCTTGAGGCTACCAACCACGAGGTCCTGCTGTTTGTTCCTGAAGGTGGGCCATCCGAATACGCCTCGGCACGGGTCGTTGGAATGCCGGCTTTCCGGTTCTTCCTGTACCCGGACAAAAACTTTGCATTTCCTAGAATGCGCATCGGGAAGGTTCTACGTGAATTCCAACCGGATATCATTCACGTTCTGAACCCAGCCTTTATCGGCCTTGGTGGCATTTACTACGCATGGCGCTACCATATTCCACTGGTCGCTTCATACCATACGAATGTACCAGCGTACGCGCACCACTATCGTTTGGATTTCTTGGAACCTGCTCTGTGGTGGTATTTTAGAACACTGCACAACAGAGCCGAAGTGAACCTGTGCACGTCTCGCGCGACACTCAAGGAGCTTGAAAGTCAGCGTTTTCGGAATTTGATGCTGTGGGACCGCGGCGTCGACGTCGAAATGTACGGCCGAGCGACTCGTACGGTGGAAATGCGGGAACGGCTGTTAGGAACTTCTGATCACGGTCAGAAATTGCTCATTTACGTAGGGCGTATCGCCCCAGAAAAAGGGATCGACCAAGTGCGCAGGTGTCTCGACGAGATGCCGGACCTTCACTTTGCCGTGGTGGGTGACGGACCCAGTCGGTTGGATTTGGAGCGAGTATTTGCAGGCACGAAGACCGTCTTCACTGGTTTTCTGCACGGCGATGAACTCGCAAAGGCGTATGCTGCAGCAGATGGATTTGTGTTTCCGTCCACGACGGAAACCCTGGGACTCGTGCTGTTTGAAGCGATGGCCAGCGGCCTGCCTGTACTCGCAGCCAGTAGCCCACCGACCCGAGAGGTGTTGGAGGGAGGGGAGGCAGGGTTCATCTTTGACCCTGCCAGCCCGGGCTCTATGCTCGAATCATTGCGTGAAATGTTTTACAATAAGGAACGCCGCGCAGCTGTGTTGGCGCGCGCCGGAGAAATTGCGGCAGAGTTGGATTGGGCAGGTCCCACCCGGCAACTGCTTGGCGCGTATGAATCAGTCTATCAACGGCACGCTGCGATTGCGGGAAATCCAGTCCACGGGTCAAGGTGAGAGCCATGGCGAATGGCCGAGAACCCCCTGAGGTGATCACGGTCGATCGAGAGGAGTTCCCTGCCTGTGAGGAAGGAGAAGGCGGTTTGACTGCTTCGCAGATGCCGATCGTCATGAACATGCGACACACGTTGAAGCGATACACCAAGTTCTTGATCGTAGGCTTTGCGAATGCAGTTGTGGACCTAGTTGTGTTAAACGCGCTCATTTTGGTCGCGCCTACACGGTCCGCCTTCGCCCTCTTCGTCTACAACACAGCCGCGGTTCTTTGCGCGCTGATCAACAGCTATGTTTGGAACCGTCGCTGGACGTTCGCGGATGCAGCGAGCGGGAGTCGCCGGGAACGTGTGCTGTTTTTTGTCCAAGCTGGTATCAATGTGGTCGTCAACGACCTTGTCGTCGTGTGGCTGTCAACTTACCTTGTGTTTTCCCACGCCATGCCACTCTTTGTCAGCAGCAACTTGTCTAAAGGACTAGCGATGCTGATCTCCTCGACGTTTAGCTACCTCTGTATGCGGCTCTTCGTGTTTCGCTCAGATCGCGGAACCCGACCCTGAGCGTCAAACACTAGGGTCGGGCTCATGATTTGTATCAGCGAAATTCAGGTGCGAGTGACGTCCACTCCAGTACTTCCTCAAATCTCTGGGCAATTTGCAGCAGCCGTTCGTCCTGCATAGGCCCTGCGACAACTTGGAGGCCCACGGGTAGACCATCTGGGGTTAGCCCGCACGGCATAGTCAGTGCAGGAAATCCAGCCAAGTTCCACGGGTTGGTGCAACGGGTAAGATGCGCTCGCACGCCGACTTCAAGGGTTCGAATGTGCGCCTTTGCCTGGCCAATGTCTGTGGCGGTGAGCGGCGTCGTCGGTGTGACTATCACATCCACCTGTTCGAGTAAGTGTCCTGCTTCGAGGCGAAACTGCGCACGCACAGATTGAGCGCGGACGTACTCCCACCCACGTATGCTGTCGGCTGCTTGCAGGCGTTGGCGCACATCTGTTCCGTACCGTTCCGGGTGAGCGCGCAGATTACTTTCGTGAATTGCACGGGCTTCACTCCCGATGGTAGCGTTCTGCACTTCTGGAACCTCGTCGACGAGTGGCACGGTCACTTCCTCAAACACGACTTCTGGACACGAACGCTCGATGCGATTGAGCGCTTCTTGTATTGTTTGCAGCACTGACGGATGGCATTTGTCAAAAAAGAATCTTCTCGGAACACCGACTCGAATGTGTGGGGGGCTGTCGGAAGTGATGGGGTCCTTTGTCCATGACGAGGCCACTAGACGGTGTTCGGGAGTACTCAGTACCTCGAACATCAGGGCTGCGTCGTCTATAGTGCGCGTCATGGGTCCGACGTGATCTAGAGAAGGTGCCAACGGGTAGACTCCAGCGGTTGGCACTCGGCCGTAACTTGGCTTCAGTCCGACATGTCCTGTGAGGGCTGCAGGGATGCGGACGCTGCCGCCCGTGTCGGTGCCGAGCGCGGCCGTACACAGACCGGCGACAATTGCAACAGAACTGCCTCCGCTCGAACCGCCCGCGATC
>JAKAXI010000129.1 GCA_021816665.1 Bacillota bacterium
TCTCGCTCAGCCACGGGTACACAGTCCGTATTTGGCGGACGGTGTCCATCTACGCTGCGGGCGTTATCCTGTGGATTCTCTCTGCGTGGATCCCATCGTACAGCCTTCACCGCGTCGGCATAGGGGGGGCGTCCGTGCTCGTCGCTGCAGGCAGTTTGCTGTACGCAATCGACATGTTCACGATTGTCCGCGCGAGGAAGCGCAAAAGCATCGTCTTGCCGATGTTCGACGCCTTTCTTGCGATGCTTTTGCTCGTACTCGGTCAACTTGGCACCGTTGTGTCGAGCTTCTTTCACCTGACAACGGGCCTCTTCGCCAGCGTGTTCTTGTTTGTGTTTGGAGGTCTCCTCGCGCTGATGTTGTCCTACATGCAGAAGATGGTCCCGTTTCTCTGGTTTGAATACCGCTTTAGCAAGCGCCCCGAGCGCAAAACAGCGCCTCTGATTGACGACATGGTGGCAAAGACCCCCTCTCAGTCCGGCATGGTGATCTACTATCTTGGCGTATTCACAGGCGTTGTCGCGCTGCTGTGCGCAAACGGGTCAGGACTCGCGACACTCTCTTGGTGCAGTGGCGTGGCAATGGCCACAGGCAGCGCGCTTGTGTTCTTCGCTCTCCGCCGCGTACTAACAATCGGTGGTAAAAGGCCGTCGGATGAACCCACTGAATGAGTCACTTGTAGCTCCCAGAGAAGGCATGAATCAACAAATGGTGACTGACCGGATCGAAAGCCTGTACAAAGGTAAGTCGACAAAGCTTCAGGAAGAACAGTTCATCACCTTGCGCGGCAACATTCGAGACATAGAGATTGCCGGTGTCAGCATCACCTTCAACAGGAAACCCGCTGTACTGATAATCTTTCGGGACATCACAGAGCGAAAAACTTCACCTACGAGTACAGGCTTGCAGACGGCACACCGGCTGCAAGTGACATCTCGCGAGTCCCTGTTCAAGCTGCCGATGGGACCAGCATGGGGTTGGTTGTAATTTCCAGAGACGTCATCTGTATTGCTGCCACGACTGAGAACAAAATTTCCATCGTTGTGCGTGACAACGGGCCGGGTATACCCGAACAGCGAATGGCACGCATCAGCGAACCGTTCTACACAACCAAGGAGACTGGGACAGGCCTCGGACTGACAGTCAGTCGAAAGATTGTCGAAGCCCACAAAGGCCGACTGCACATTCACAGCCAGGTCGGCCTAGGTACTGAAGTAGAAGTAGTGCTTCCGAAAACGGTTTAATTCCCTGCGAACAGAATGTCGTACAATCGGTCCATGTCCAGGTGAGTTCGGACCGTCGTGGCCAGTCGGTCGAAAGCCTCCGCTCTGTGCGCGCGAGAATCGTGCGCTGCCTGAAGGGGTAACCCCTTTTCGCGACGCAACGCGTTTAACCAAGCAACGCGGAACGTGTCGTTATGTAGGACGCCGTGCAGGTAGGTTCCAATCACTTTGCCATCTGCCGAAACACAGCCTTCTTCAACAGGAGACGCTACATCGCCGCTGTCGTACACAGGGCGCGTGAACGCAAGTGGCGTCTGCTGGCGGTGAAATTGCGTCGTCCCCATGTGAATTTCATAGCCTTCTACGGGTATGCCCTCGAATGCACCTGCAAATTTGCCCTGAACAAGCTTTGTATACTTGTCGGACTGAATGGCTGTCGTCGCGTCAAACACGCCAAGCCCAATACCAGAGTAAAGTTCAGATTCAACATGCATTGGGTCAACCACGCGAGTGCCGAGCATTTGAAAACCGCCGCAGATTCCAAGCAGACGCGCGCCTCGCTCTACAGCCCGTAAAACAGCTTCACTCCAGCCATTCTTGTGCAGCCAATCCAGATCGAGCAGTGTGCTCTTCGTCCCGGGCAGAACCACTACGTCAGCATCTGCGAGATCGTCCGGTCGAGTGCAGAAGTAGGCGTGTACGTCAGGTTCGAGGAACAGCGGGTCGATGTCCGTAAAGTTTGCGATGTGTGGCAACGGCACGACAGCTGCGGCGATGTTACTCTCTCTCTGTGGGCTGCTTCGATAGCGCTCGGACGAGAGACTGACGGAGTCCTCCTCATCGACCCCTAGGTTCTGTATATAAGGAAGGACGCCGAGTACAGGGGTGCCGGTGTAAGATTCGAGCCATGTCCGTCCTTCTTCAAACAACGAAGTCTCGCCGCGGAACTTGTTGATCACGATTCCCTTGACCAACGCTCGCTCCTCCGGAGGAAGCAATTGTAGCGTTCCCACCACCGATGCGAACACCCCGCCCCGGTCGATATCGGCAACCAGAATGACGCAGGCATCTGCCATGCGGGCAGTTTTCATGTTGGCGATATCCCGAGTCTTGAGATTCATTTCAACTGGGCTGCCAGCGCCCTCAATGACAACTACTTCATAGCGTTCCGCCAAATACTGATAGCTCTCTTCAACCGCTTGCCAAAGCTCATTTTTTTTGTCGTAAAAGTAGTCCTTGGCAGAACGCGTCCCTACTGGCCGTCCCTGCAGCACGACCTGACTCTTCATGTCTCCCGTTGGCTTCAACAAGACAGGATTCATGTGTTCACTCGGCAGGATACCGCACGCCTCTGCCTGAACCGCTTGAGCTCGGCCAATTTCCCGCCCTGACGGCGTGACGGCGGAATTCAAAGACATGTTTTGCGACTTGAAGGGGGCAACTTTATACCCATCTTGGGTTAAAATCCGACACAGCGCCGTTGCGACGATACTCTTCCCAACGTTCGACGCAGTACCCACTACCATGATGCCGCGAGTCATCTGTTCTCTACCTCCTCGCTCGTCCGCCTACCTACCGCTAGTCCAATGGCTCAGTGCGGCGGCATGAACTCCACCACCACGCACCGACGCTTCGTGTTCACCACGGCCAAGGTCTTCTGACTCAACACAGCTATCACCTTCGATCGCGTTTTCATGCCATCAGCCTATGCGTTCACTGAGTTCCTTCCTGTGCGAAAGCCCGCCTCTTGTGACCTGCATAGGTGGGATATGCGGAAGGCGGTCAGCGGTAAGTCGCACTCATTCAACTCCGCGAAGGAATGCTCTACTCCGGGGTCTGGAAAGTGGCCCCCGCGGGAGTGCGCGCACAGGCACTCAATCCGGGCGGCAACCTGATTGACGACTTCTTTATCATTCGTGGCACACGGACGTTACACGTCTGCAACGCGCCGTCCCCCGCAGCCACCGCCTCACTCAAGATTGGCGAGTACATTGTCGGTCAACTCAAAGACCTTGTGGACGGACTCCGCATCGTCCTCGATTCGCCACGTCCCCCTAGAGTGCCACTGTCGTCTGCTGATCGACGCTTTTGGGCGGACGCACGAGCGATACACAACCAAGCGTAAACAGAGCCATGCCCACGGTGACGGCTCCAAGCATCCAGTGCATTCCTAGCCCTGCATAGATGTACCCTGTCAGCATCGGACCAAGCCCGCTGCCGAGGAACAGCGAGAACGCAAACAGCGACATGGCAGTCGCACGGGCGTTCGGCAACAAGTCGGTGGCATGTGTCTGTAGCGTGGAGTGACAGTAACTGAAGCCAAAGCCGAGAATGACAAAGCCGGTTGTCAGGGCAGCGACGGCAGGCCACAGCCAGATAATTCCGAACGCACAAGTCATGATTGCTGCACCGAAAATGGGCATGCGTCCGGCACCGAGGCGCGCGAGTGCGCGAGATATGGTACGACTGCCAACAAACGCACCGAGGCTGTAGGTGGCGGTGAGCAACCCAATGACAAAGTACGACAGGTGCAGTTCTTTGACACCGTACACGCCGAGAAAGGTAAAGCCTCCAAAGAAGATCAGCCCTTCGCAGAGCACCAACGCGTAAATGAGCCAGGCAAAGCGACGGCGGAGCAAAACCTTGTAACGTGACAGCACAGGTGGAGCTGCCGCAGGCGATTGCTGCTGCTCTCCCGCCTTTTGACGCAGAAATACCAACAACGCAGGAAACGCGGCCAGACCAAGAATCAGAAACAAGTAACGGTAACTGAGGAACTGTGCCACAATCCCGCCAATGACAATCCCGAGCGCTTGCCCGGAAGTCGACAGGGACATGAAAAACGCGATCGCCCGTGGTCGTTCGCCAAGAGAAAACCGATCGCCAATTTCGGCTAAACTGGTCGGGATAATGCCCGCGGCAAACATTCCAGTCACGAACCGCAACACAATCAATGACGTGAAAGTATGTACGACCGCGCAACCGATTGTTCCTACAGCAAACAGGCACAGCGCAATGAGGATGGTGCGAACTTTACCGATCCGGTCAGCCATGGGCCCATAACCTAGTTGAAATACACCGTACGGAATTGAATACGCCGTGACTAGGAGTGCAGCCGCGGACGGCGTCGTATGAAGCGCAATCGCAATCGCGGCGAGCATCGGAGCGATCGCCCGGTTGTCCGCGTTGACGAGAAAACCACCGAATCCCAGTGCCCACAATAAGCCGCGGTTACGACTTGTGTCTTGCAACGTGATTGTACTCACCCGATGACTCACCTTCCACAATGACATTGACACGCTGTTCCGCACGAGGATTTTATAAATCATGGATGATTAGGATTAAGCTATCTTTCAGCGTCACTTCAGATTAGGTTCAAAATTCACGTGCATACTTCACAGCAACATCAGTCTAGGAGGTATGCAATCGTGAAAATAAAGTCGATCGTATTTGGTACTACCGGGATCGTCGCAGCAGGTCTGGTGCTTGTGCTCACACAAGGATTTAACACGCCGAGCGTAACGCAAGTGAGCGGATCACCAATGGCGACCACTTCTGCAGCTACAGGAGTCCAGACACAGTCCAGCCCCTTTCTACCGTCTAACTCCGTGACGCAAACTGGGACGAATCCAAACAGCAGCACAAGATACCGCTTGCCGCTCTCTGAGCGGATCCAGTACGCAGACATAGCCGCAAAGAACGCTGTCGGGGGCGGACATGTCACCAGCCTGAGCGCGGACACGGTACAGGGGCAGGAGGTCTGGAAGGTCACCGTGTCTCATCAGGGGCAGAAGATGCAAGTGGTGCTGCTTCAGTCGAACGACTCTGTGCTATCCACAACACAAGTCGGGTAGATGCTCTACGTTCGCTCTGTATCACAAGGGACTTTGCCCCGAACGCAACTCAGCGTCCGGGGCAGTTTCAACCCTTACTGTCCAACTGAGCGTTGACAACCGCAACCTTTTCCTCCATGGCGTGTTGCACGTCGCGGCGGTCATCAATTTTCACTACCGTGGAGAGTCTCTGGGCACCCATCGCGACCAGTGCCTCATGCATGTCCTGAATCGCCTGAAAGATGTCTCCCAGTTCACCTTCAATCGTTGTGAACATCGGATCAAGGCGGGACCGAAGCTGAGGGTACTTGCTCAACACCCGCTGCGTCTCTGCCACGTATGTACTTACACTGGTACTTTCAGTCCCGAGTGGCGCAATGCTTACGGCTACAATGGCCATGACTCCTGCCTCCCTTAAAAATTCCTGAATACCTCATTGGCTACATCCATCTTAACGTTCTCTGTGTAAGTTGACCAATGCAACTGCTCCTCGGTTCCAGACAACACAAAGGGACACCGATCGGGCGGTATCCCCGTGGCAGTCCGATGAGAACAAGGTGGCACTTCTCAAAGCGGTTTCCCCTCACTGCTACGACAAATGTCCAGTCGACACAGACCTCAACTGACTACGATTCAGCTAGTCCCAAATCCACATGCAACACGAGAGTAGAAATCAGCGACTCAAACCAATCGGGGCGACAGATGCGTCGACCGCTCAAGGGGCGAGGGCAGAATTTGACCTCAATGTCGCCGGACCAACCAATTGGAATTCTGATCTCGCCCACGTACATGACTCCGTCGATGACATCGCGATAGCGGTAGTTGAGATAGGGGTGAAGCTTCATCGTATCGTACAGTCGCAGGTCCCAAAAGTGTGGTTCCTCAGACAGAAAAGCCAGCGGGTCATGATACGGCTGCTCATCCTCGTCCGCGACGACAAACTCCTCCCAATTGGGACCCGTCAAGTTGTGGAACGCTTCTTTGTCTCCGTTTTCCAACGCTTGGTTGATCATAATCTGGCGTAAAACGCTCAGAGTTTCATCTGCCACAGCAACTCCCCCGTTCTGTTGGGACTGTACGTGTGCTGTGTTATATCTGTATTTTTAAACAAGATCGGA
>JAKAXI010000130.1 GCA_021816665.1 Bacillota bacterium
ATCTGTCCCCCTCTCTCACGCTGTTAACAGCCATCACGTCAGCGCCAACTAACCGGTTAATGAGCGTAGACTTACCGACGCCGGACGACCCGAGTAGCGCAACGGTCTGCCCGACGCCAAGATACGGCGCGAGGCTCTCCAACCCTTCACCTAGCTCCGCACTGACAGCATGAATGTGAACGCCGACTGCTACGGATTCCACCTCGCTCACCTTCGAGCTCACATCCTCGCAAAGACCTGTTTTGCTGAGGACGACCACTGGATTCGCGCCGCTTTCCCACGCGAGGATCAGCATCCGCTCGAGTCGACGCAGATTGAAGTCGTGATTGAGGGCCGTCACGAGAAACACAGTGTCCACGTTCGCGGCGATGATCTGTTCTTCTGTGACAGACCCTGCCTCCTTGCGCGAAAACTTGCTTTTCCGGGGTAAGACTGCGTGAATCACCGCTGTCCCGCCCTGCGTCCTTTGCACGGCGACCCAGTCGCCCACTGCCGGGTAGTCGGCCCGCCCCCGTGCGAGATGGCGCATCTTTCCTGTGATCTCCGCGTCACACTCACCATCGCCAGTGTACAATCTGTAGCGTTCTCGATGCTCAGTCGCCACGCGGGCTGGCACGAATCCCTGATCGGCATACGCCGCAAAACTTGCTTCCAATTGCTCGTTCCATCCAATGGGAATCAGGTTGATATGCAAATGTTGTTCCTCCAATCGTCTATTCACACGACAAAAAAGCCACGAACAGGCTGCCCGCGGCCTCATGAAGAAAGCCCTGGGCAGTTAGGCCCAAGGCTTATCTGTCAGACGATATGGAAGAACCTACTCCACGTCGGACCAGACAAGTGAGGGCCATGTCTCTTGGCAGCACAAAACAATGCTCCGCTTTTTCATAGCCCTCACTCCTCTGCGTCGAAAGTCACCTTATCGTAGCACGCCGCGCCCAACGACGCAACATTCAGTACAGTAGCCGAAATTCAACTTACAGCCTAGAACGTGAACTCGTCCGGATTCGGGCCAACGCGCGTGCCGTTGTGAAGGCTGTCGATCGCGGCGATCTCCTCCGCCATGAGCGCAAAGTCGAAGATGTCCGCGTTCTCCTTGATGCGGTTCTCGTGGACAGACTTCGGAATGGTAATCACACCGTGATCTATATCCCAACGCAGGACAACCTGCGCCGGAGTTTTGCCATGTGCTTCGGCAATCCGCGTGATGGTGGGGTCGTCGAGAATCTGTCCGCGCATCAGCGGGCTCCATGCTTCGAGTCGAATTCCTTTGCTCTCGCAGAACTGGCGGAGTTCTGCCTGGTTCAGGCGCGGGTGTAGTTCCACCTGGTTCACCGCTGGCACAACCTCGCTGTCGGCGAGAATGTCCTCGAGGTGGTGAATGTTGAAGTTACTGACGCCAATGGCCCGCACGTGACCGTCTTTGTACAGCTTCTCAAAGGCCTTCCAGGTCTCTTTATACAGGCGGGTACCAGGCCAGTGAATGAGGTAGAGGTCGACGTAGTCCATGCCGAGCCGTTTCAGACTGGCGTCGAACGCTTTCAGCGTTTGGTCGTAGCCCTGGTCGGTGTTCCACAACTTCGTCGTTACGAAGATGTCCTCTCGCTTTACGCCAGAGTCACGGACGGCTTTTCCGACACCTTCCTCGTTATCGTATAACTTCGCTGTATCGATGCTGCGATAGCCGTGTTCGATCGCCATGCGAACAGAGGTTTCGACCACTTCCCCTGGGGGTGTCTTGTACACGCCGAGGCCAAACCACGGCATCAGGACGCCGTTGTTAAGTGTGGTGCAATCAGCGATGTGTGTAGGCATAGTTGACCTCCTCATGGATAAAAATTCGTGTAGACTGCCTTGTGCAAGAGACGCACGAGCCATTTATCAGTATAGCAAAATAGGCGACAGGGCTCCCCATGAACGACTTATAGATGAATTCCCTCAACGCCTGGCTCCCCCGTGAAGCGGCAGAACAATCTTCACCGTCGTACCAACTCCCACTTGGCTCGAGATGTCGATAGTGCCACCGTGTGCCGTGACAATCCGGTGACTCACCATCAGCCCCAGGCCTGTACCGTGTTCCTTGGTTGTAAAAAACGGCTCACCGAGCCTCGGCAAACTGTCTTCCGGGATGCCTTCCCCTTCATCGACAAAGTCAATCTGCAACTTCCCATCCACCGTCGACCCCTTGATTTTCACGGCACCGCCAGCGGGCATGGCCTCAATCGCATTTTTAATCACGTTGATAAACACCTGTTTGAGCTGACTCGGGTCACACAACACGAGCAGTACACCTTCCGCCAAGTCGAGTTCAAGCGCTACATTTTTCATCACGGACTGTGGGGTAACGAGCGTGATCACCTCTTGTAACACCAACTCAATGTCATGCGGTTGATAGGTTACACTCTGCGGTTTCGCGAGCACAAGCATCTCGTTCAAGATCATCTGAATTCGGTCCAGTTCGCCTAACATGATATTAAAGTAGCGGCGATTGGGATCGCGCGACTTCTTGTGCAAAATCTGCGTGAATCCTTTGAGTGCCGTCAGCGGGTTGCGCACCTCGTGAGCGATGCTGGCTGCGAGTTGTCCGACGGCAGAAAGTTTTTCCGAGCGCAGCAGCATTTCATTTGTCTTCTTGCGCTCTGTGATGTCGCGGAACACCACTTGGACGGCTTTTCCACCCATGGGAGTGCTGACAACTTCGAGGTAGAAGACCTCTCCATTCAACTTGTAGAACCGCTGGTCTGCGAATCTGACAGTCTCTCCACCATAGAGGGCCTGAACGTTCTTGGTGTACTGCTCGTGGTGGTCCGGATGGACAAAGTCGAGGACGCGCTGCCCCATCAGTTCCTCCAGCTGCGTTGCCCCAAACAAGGCGAGTCCTGCCTGGTTCAAGTACACCCATTTGCCGTCTTCAATGACGCCAATGCCGTCGAGCGAGTTCTCTACAAGCAGTTGATAGCGTTCATTGCTGTCCTCCAACTGCTGTTCGAGCAAGCGCTGCTCTGTGATGTCCTGGAACGCACCTACCATCCGCACGGGGACCCCGTCTTCGTCGAGCATCATTTCACCTTGAGAGTGCAGGTAGCGTGTGGAGCTGTCATTCATACAGAGCACGCGAAAGATGCGGTCGAACTGAGTTCCTATCTCAACAGATTTTTTCACACTTTGAGCAACCAACTTGCGGTCTTCGGGGTAAACCAATGCGAGAAACTGTTCGTAGTTGATAACCGCGTTTTTCTCTACGCCCAAAATGTCACGCGCCTGCTGTGAGAAGACAATGCTGTCGCATCGCAAGTCCCAGTCCCAGTGCCCGAGCTTGGCAATTCTCAGCGCATGCTCGAGCGACTCTTGCAGCCGCATCTCCTCCGAGACGTCTCGCGACACGGAGATGATATGAACTGCGTTTGAGTTGTCTCGGCGGACTCTCGTCTTTGTCTCAAACCAACGGTAGTTGCCGTTTTTGTGCCGAACTCTGGCCGTCACGCTGCTCTCTTCAGATCCAGACGCCATCACCTGGTGAAAATCGTTTACCACCCTCTCCACGTCATCTGGGTGGCAAAGATGACTTGCGGATTTTCCCAGCAGTTCAGCGGGTTGGTAACCAAGTGTGGAATGAATCGATGGGGAAACGTATAAGTACCCGCTGTCCGCCAAGCCGTAGGTGATGATGTCCGTCGAACTCTCGAGGATCATGTTGTAGAGTTGCGTGGTCTCGGCGAGCTTTTGTTCAGCGAGTTTGCGCTTCGTAATGTCTCTCACAATACTGGCCGTACCAACGCTGACGCCAGAGTCGTTGCGTATTGGCGAGGTTGTAATGTTCACCCAAATCAACTCACCGTCGCGCCGCTGTACGGTCAATTGCACATCTTGTACGTACTTGCCTTCGTTCTGAATCGCAAAGATCGGCGCTGCATCCGACGCAGCATTCGCTGGGTTTAACGGAAAGCGTTTGCCGATGAGTTCTGCCTCCGAGTACCCCAAAATTTGTTCAAAGGCTGCGTTAACTTGTGTGACGCGCCCATAGACATCGAAAATCGCAATGCCTTCCGAACTGTTATCATAAAAGGATTTCAACCGGCGCAGGTTGTCTTCCGCCACTTTGTCCTTTGTCACGTCGACAATTTGCGCGATTAAAAACGGCAATGGTTCGGAATCCTCCACGACCGAGGCGATGTGCAACCTGCCCCAGAGCGTTTCGCCCCCCTTGTGACGGTATCTCTGCTCCACTTGAAAGGCAGAGATCGAGCCACTGAGGAGTTGCTCCCGATACACAATCGATAAAGGTAAATCTTCAGGATGGGAAATCGCTGCGAAGTCCATACTACACAACTCGACTTTGTCGTAGCCAATGAACTGACAAAACGCCTGATTGACCTCGAGGAACTTTCCTTCTCGACTCACTAACGCCTTCGGAATTGGTGAATAATTGAATGCGATTTCGACCAACGTACGTTCACTTACCGCTTGCCCGTTGTATGTATGAAAGTAATTCTCTCCGCCCGACAAAAGGGACCCTCTCTTTCAGATAATTCATGTTTGCACGCTTGATACTACCATAGATTATTTCGGTTCAAAATATACTTTTGAGTCGTCGACAAAAGCTGTGAAAAGTCGCAATGGAACAAGACTTCCACGACAAAAACTGCTGCGCCCACTAAAAGCGCAGCAGTTTTGCACTGACACTGGAATTTCGTCCGACCTGGTTGTGCTTAGTCAATCACAGCCCAGCGGTTTGCCTCTACCCCATGCATCGTGGAGACAACCTTGCCAGTGGAAAGCGACACAGCCACCGTCTCCTGCTTGTTTTCGACTGTCACGTAGGCGTAGCTGCCGGACGGGTCGATCGCCAGTCCGCTCAACTTCGACCCTGACCCAACCGGAATGTTCTTCGCAAACATGTTCGTCACCGCATTATACGCCATGATGTTTCCGCTAAACGATGCAGCGTACACCGTCTTCCCACGTGGGCCGACTGCAAGCTGCATGAAGCCTCCCGTAGAGCCCATCATGTTGCTTGGACTGAATCCGCCGCCTTCTGTTTCGTGGATGGTTGCCACGACCTTGTTGTCCTTGGTATTGACAACCGTCATGTCTCCCGTCGTCCAGTTCGCCAACCACAAGGTGTGGCGCTGTGCGTCATACACAGAGTTTTCGATCTGCCCGGCAGGGATTGTCCCCATCTGCTGACCCGTTTTCAGGTTGATGATCACGGTGTCTGCCGCACCGTTCCCCGACAGGTACGCCACACCGCCCGCAACCGCCAGTGTATTGCCCCCCTGTTTCACCTGCCACTTCATCGTGTGACTTGGCAGGGAGTACGCCGTCACCGAACTGGCGCCTGTGATGAGGAGCAGTTTACCTCCGTCTGCGATGCTCGCGATTCTAGCGTTCTGCGGCGTCATAAAGTGATCGGTGACCATTCTTGTGTTGAGGTTGACTACGAACGTTTCTCCTTGCAGCGTCGGCACGTAGGCCGTGTGTCCTGTAATTGCCGCCTGCAGGGAGTTCGCCCCGGTCGCCAACGAAACATTCGTCACCATTGCCTTCCGGATGTTGTCGATGAAAAATCCACCTGACCCAGAACCCATCATCGGACTGGCTGAAGGGCCGACGAGCAGATCACCGATTCGCAGTGGCATCCCGGCCGAGACTGTCCCTTTCATCAATCCCTTGCTGCTGCCCATCGACCCAACCGCGTTGCCCGTCATGCCGCTCGTGTTTCCCATGCTGTTCGCCCCATTGCTCATACCGCCGGCAGTGTTTGACATGGAAGTATGGGTCGTGTTCCCCATCGCCTGTTTGCTCGAACCCGCGGTACCCGCTTGGGCAGATACAACACCGCATCCAGCCAACAAGCTCCCCGCAAAAACAGTCGGGACAATCACGCTTATCCAACGCTTATTCATCGAACCGTTCCCTCCTCTGATTGCACTTAGACACTCATCTCGCACGCCCTACAAAATACGGGGGCGGGTACTTATGCTACACAGTGTAGTATAAGTACCCGCCCAAATCAACACAGATCTCAAGGTTGCCAGCGATGCGCGGTCAAAACACAATACGGAGAATTTCGTCAGTGGCACCAAATCACTACGGCTTGAACTGTAGTCAAGGCCACAGCCAACGCACTTGTCAACAGCCGATTGCGCATTGACGTGTCGAAC
>JAKAXI010000131.1 GCA_021816665.1 Bacillota bacterium
TCCAACTTGTTGCGAATGTCCGAGCGCTCTTTGTCGTTCACGAGGCCCACCAGGACGCCTGCGAGAAAGGTGCCGAGAATCACCTGCACACCGAGGGTTTGGGAGAGGACCATAAAGACGATCATGAGCGCGAGCGACGCGCGAATGCCGAGTTGCGCGGTGCCGTCCGCCAGTCCGCTCAGCAGGTTAAAGCGCGCAAACCGACGAGCGACGCGGTAGAACACCAGGAGAACCACGAGCAGGATGAAAACGAGGAAGACGCGCGGCGAAAACCCGCCTTTAAACAAGGAGACGGCGACGGAGATGAGCGACATCGTCACGAAGTCCGCAAACACCGCGGCCGCGAGAATCAGTTGGCCGAATTCGGACGACAACAGGTTATACTCTTTCAGAACCGGTACAACCACGGTTAGCGATGTGGTCGTGATGATGAGGGCAAACAGCAGCGGGCTCTTGACCATCTGCTGGTGGTAAAGCCCGGTAGAAAGCAGGTAGGCGAGTCCGAATGTGACTGCGCATGCGAACGTGGCGAACACTGGGGCGCTTTGCAACCAGGCCTTCATGGAGGACTGACCCGCGACTCTGCGCAGTCGTAGAGCGCCAAAGTCGATCTCAAGACCTGACACGAACATCAGGTAGGAGAGCCCGAAGAACTGGAGAAAGCTGAGCCACTGGCTTTGGTGGATGATGTCAAAACCGCTTTTCCCTACGACAATTCCAATCAGAATTTCACCGACGACAATGGGTACGCGAAGACCCCGCAAGCGACTGACCAAGAGCGGCACCAAAAGCGCTAGAAGTGATACAATGAGCAACGACGTTACAGAAAAGTTTGCGCCGTCCACGTGACCTCCTCCTCGGTGAAAATGATTCTCAGGATATCGAAGGACTGACCCGGCGTCAACTCAGTGTGAGAAGAGGGGCAGGGGCAACCTTCTTGCTTTTCCTGTGTAGTTGCAATACCATCTACTATGTAACTAGTCAATGTGAACTAACCTAATATTGGAGTGTTCCTTCAGGGCAGGGTGAGGCGAGACGTTGTCGAGCCAATTCCCGATCGGTGGTGATGCAGGAGACTGCAAAGTCCACGAGCCTGCGAGAGTCGGAAGGTCGGCTTTTGCACATGGGCAGGAACTGGTGAAAGTCCAGTACCGACGGTATAGTCCGGATGAAAGAAGGACCTTCTAAACCGTTGCCATGGTCTGCCCTGCGGACCGTGTACATCGTCGTGGAAGGTACATCAGCCCCCTGAAGCAGGGGGCTTTTTGCGTAGGAGGAGAGTCGTGAACGAGGACGAGCGCTATATGGCCACTGCGCTCTCGCTTGCAGAACTCGGGCGAGGGCAGACATCACCGAACCCTCTGGTTGGCGCCGTGATTGTCCGGAACGGGGAGATTGTCGGTCAAGGCGCGCACCTCAAAGCCGGTGGGCCGCACGCTGAAGTACATGCGCTGCGCATGGCAGGCAGCTTGGCGGAGGGAGCCACGGCGTATGTGACGCTTGAGCCATGTTCTCATTTTGGGAGAACACCGCCTTGCGCGGATGCGCTCGTCGCCGCGAAAGTGAGCCGGGTCGTGGTCGCTGCACTCGATCCAAACCCTGCAGTGCAAGGGGAAGGCGTCCGCCGACTGCGGGCGGCAGGCCTCGAAGTCGTCACGGGCGTGCTTGAACAAGAGGCACAAGTCCAGAACGAGGCCTACTTGACTTGGCGGGCCCTGAACCGGCCATTTGTCGTCTGGAAGTGTGCGGCGACGCTTGACGGCTATATCGCCACTGCAAACGGCGACAGTCGCTATGTGACGAGTCCGGAGGCGCGGGAGTCTGTCCATGCGTTGCGCCGTCAGCATCCTGCCATTGCGGTTGGCGTTGGCACTGTGCTCGCAGATAACCCGCAACTCACCGTGCGTCTGCGCGGCCGTGCCCTAGACGCTGCGCAGCCTCTGCGCGTCGTGTTTGACTCGCAACTCCGCACACCTCCTGTCGCCGCACTGTTTGAGCAACCCGGTCAAGTTCGGCTGTACGCAAGTGCCGGCACAGGCCTTGATGCGTCCGAATTTGCGGCTCGCAAGGCGCGACTCGAGGAGCAAGGGGCTTCGATTCGCTTGGTTGAGGCCGGAGATGACGGGCGAGTGTCACTCGCTGCGGCGCTGCGAGACCTGGCACAGGACGGTTTCACGAGTGTGCTTGTGGAGTCAGGGCCACGCGTCGCAGGCACCCTGCTTGGGGCTGACCTTGTGGACAAGGTGGTTTACTACATCGCACCGAAACTGCTCGGCAGCGGACGGTCGGCGGTCGAAGGTCGGGCGGTGGACCGAATGGCAGAGGCTCTGCAGTTGAAACGCATGACGGTGAGTCAGGTTGGTCCGGATTTACGAGTCGAAGGGTATATCGCGCAGGCCGACGCCAGCGTGGAGCGTGGAGGTGGTTCGGTTGTTTACAGGCCTGATTGAAGAAGTGGCTTCGTTGCGCCGGATCGAGACTCGGAGTGAAGGCGCTCGGCTCGAGATCACCGCGCAACGGGTGCTTGAAGACGTCGCGCTCGGTGACAGTATCTGTGTCAACGGCGTGTGTCTGACCGTCACCGACTTCACGAAGGAGTCGTTTCACGTTGACGCTGTCCCCGAGACGATGCGCCGCACGAACCTCGGCAAACTGCGGACAGGCGACCGCGTCAATCTCGAACGCGCGCTTGCCGCCGGGGCCAGGTTCGGTGGACACATTGTGTCTGGCCACGTGGACGGCACTGGCCGGCTGCAGCGGCGCGATACTGAGGGCAATGCTGTCGTCCTGACGATTGGGGCGCCGCGAGCTCTGATGCGCTACATCGCGGAGAAAGGTTCCATCTGCGTCGATGGCGTCAGCCTGACCGTGATGGATGTGACGGTGGACAGGTTTCGGGTTTCGGTCATTCCGCACACAGGCATGGCCACGACACTCTTGCTGTCGCCTGTCGGGGCGACGCTGAACCTCGAGTGCGACGTGATTGCGAAATACGTTGAACGCCTGCTCGGCCTCCCGACAGGAGGCGAAACTAAGCTCGAGGGAGACGTCGCCGTCCCCGATGGCGGTGGACTCAATATAGATTTTCTGCGCAATCACGGGTTTCTATAAAAGACAGGCAGAGGAGAGATGAACGATGTTTGATCCGATTGAAGACGCTCTATCCGACCTGCGTCAGGGCAAAGTCGTCATCGTCGTCGACGACGAAGACCGTGAGAACGAGGGGGATTTTATCGCACTCGGCTCGAAGGCAGACGCATCGGTTGTGAACTTTATGATCACGCACGGCCGTGGCCTGCTCTGCGTCCCGATTGATGAACCGCGTGCGAAGCGACTGGAGTTTCACGAGATGGTTGGCAAGAACACGGATTCGTTCGGCACAGCGTTTACCGTGTCGGTCGACGAAGCGAAGACGAAGACCGGGATCAGCGCTTATGAGCGCGCGGAGACGATCGCTGCCATCGTGAACGAGTCCACCGGGCCGGACGATTTCCGCCGCCCTGGCCACATCTTCCCACTCGTCGCGAAAGATGGCGGTGTCTTGCGGCGCGCCGGTCACACGGAGGCAGCTGTTGACCTCGCGCGGTTGTGTGGGGCGCCGGCGGTCGGGGTGATCTGCGAGATCCTCAACGAGGACGGCACGATGGCTCGTCTGCCGCAACTCGAGGAACTGGCGAAGCGGCACGGCATCAAGTTGATCTCGATCGAGAACCTGATTGCGTACCGCAAGCAGACCGAGCAGTTAGTCGAACGCGTCGAGCAGAGCGCCGTCGGTGGCCCGGCGGCGAGCGCGATGCTGCCGACACGCTACGGACTGTTCCAGGTCTACGTGTACGTGAACAAGCTGGACGGCAAGGAACACGTCGCGCTCGTGAAGGGTGAGATGGACGGCAGCCCGACGCTTGTGCGCGTGCACTCCGAGTGTCTGACGGGAGACGCGTTTGGGTCGCTGCGCTGTGACTGTGGGCCACAGCTTGAGGCGGCGCTGCGGCAAATCGGCGAGGCGGACAAAGGCGTGTTGCTCTACTTGCGACAAGAGGGGCGCGGGATTGGCCTGTTGAACAAGATCAAGGCGTACGCGCTGCAGGACGAAGGCGTCGACACAGTTGAGGCGAACCACAAACTCGGCTTCGCGGATGACCTACGCGACTACGGCATTGGCGCGCAGATTTTGTACGACCTCGGCGTCCGCAAGATGCGCCTTTTGACGAACAACCCGCGCAAAGTGAAGGGCATCCACGGGCACGGCCTCGAAGTTGTGGAGCGCGTCTCGCTCGAAGTCGACCGCAACCCGTACAACGAGCACTACCTGCAGACGAAGAAGGACAAACTTGGACACTTGTTGCACTTTTAAGTGTGAGATGTACTTGCACACCTGCCAGACTTGGGCAGAACTTAGGCAGACACTTTTGGCACTTGCCGCACTTTTGAGGAGGACATCAGATGACGGTTCGCACACTGGAAGGACACCTGATTGGGGACGGACTGCGCGTCGGCATTGTCGTCTCGCGTTTTAACGAGTTCATCACGTCGAAACTGCTTGGCGGCGCGCTTGACGCCTTGAAGCGCCACGGCGTGGCCGACGACAACGTGACGGTGGCGTGGGTCCCGGGGGCCTTCGAGATCCCGTTCGTGACCAAACAGTTGGTGCAAAGCGGCCGCTACGACGCGGTGATCGCCCTTGGCGCCGTGATCCGCGGCTCGACCCCGCACTTTGACTACGTCGCCGGCGAAGTGTCGAAAGGCATCGCCAACATCGCGCTGTCGAACGACACGCCGACGATTTTCGGTGTGCTGACAACAGACACGATTGAACAGGCGATTGAGCGCGCGGGCACAAAGGCCGGCAACAAGGGCTGGGATGCGGCGACGACCGCGATCGAGATGGCCAACCTGGTCAAGGTCATGCGCTGACGGCCGAACAAGGCGGCTGCCGATTACGGCAGCCGTGTGCCCCGCGATGTGACGTAGAGGTGGTACCACTCGTCCCGAGTCAACTCGATTTGCAGAGCCTCGGCGCAAGCTTTGATGCGCTCTGGGTTGGTCGTACCGATGACGGGCTGGATGTTCGCTGGGTGTTTCATCAGCCAGGCGATCGCGATTGCTTCGCGCGAGACACCCTTCTCTTCAGCCATTCGCGCGACAAGCGCCGCGGTGGCCTGTGTGGTCGCCGACTGGTCAGCCGCTGCTTGCTCGGCCACCGATCGGCCGCTCAGATACCCGCGTGCGAGCGGGGACCAGGCTTGAACCTGGATGTCATGAAGTTGCATGTACTCCATGGTTCCGTCCGGGAAGTAGTTCGCTTGCGCTGCTACCTGATTGACGTGTACGCCGGTATCCACAAACCCGGTGTGCAAGAGGCTGAGTTCGAGCTGGTTGACGATGAACGGATGCGTCGATCCGCTCGCAAGTAGCGCGATTTGTCCGGCGTTCATGTTCGACACCCCGAAATAGCGAACTTTTCCAGAGCGGTGCAGTGTGTCGAGGGCATGGCCAACTTCATCGGGATCCATCAGCGGATCGGGCCGGTGCAACAGCAACACATCTAGGTACTCGATGCCAAGGCGCTGCAGACTGCCGTCCACGCTCTGCACGATGTGCGACTTGGAGAAGTCATAGCGGCCGGGCACGGAGTCGCTTTCTGCAAAGCGGATCCCGCACTTCGACTGGATGTAGATGCTCTCGCGCAGCCCTGGCCGCGTCTTCAGAAGCTCTCCGAACACCTTTTCCGCCTTGCCGCTTCTGTAGATGTCAGCGTGATCGAAGAAGTTGATCCCGACCTCGAGGGCGGCCTCAACCGCCGCCTCCGCTTGTTTGATGTGCTCGGGATAGATGGGCCCCGGCGCCCACTCTCCGCCGAACCCCATGCAGCCGAGTGATATGCGGCTTGCATGCAAGCCCCGCTTGTTGAGCGGCATCGATTTCATATGATTCGACTCGTTCGACTCACTCATGTGGCAACAACTCCTTCAGCATTCTCGTTTGGCACGGTCTCGCTTGGCGCGGTGGACCCTGGGAAACGCCTGGCGCTGTGGGCCTCGGCTCGTGCGGGCTGGGTTGGGTTCGCGAAGTTAGCGCGAGATCGGCGTCATTGACCCCACATGCCAGACTGGCGCCATTTGTCGAGGCTCACCGGCGCAAGCTCGCGCCTAACGCC
>JAKAXI010000132.1 GCA_021816665.1 Bacillota bacterium
GGAGCGCTTCTCCCTGGACGACGAGACAGAACGGGAGCGGGTCATGGGCCGCATTCCGATGAACCGCTTGGGGCAGCCGGAAGAAATTGCTGAGATGGTCACCTTTTTGTGCTCAGAGAAAGCAACTTATATCACCGGCCAACAGTTCTTCGTCAACGGCGGCAACTATACCGGGTAGTTAATTGTGCCAGACACCCTGTCAGGGGGAGAGCGATGAAGCGACAGTCGTACCCGATTCTCGAGTTCGATCCCGATACCACAGCGCTCATCAACGCGGCCGATCACACGGAACCGATCGACATACCGGAACACTGCGTACCGTGCTTTTTCAGCGACGTGATCGAGCAACTTGTGCGCGACGGAAAAGCGAGAGTCCTGATCGAACTTGTGGCTGAGTCGGGCAGTACGCCGGTCTATGAAGTGTCGGTCGGCGAGGCAAAAGTGGCGCTGTTCAACCCTGGACTTGGTGGTCCAAGCGCTGCGAAGAACATGGAGAAGGTCATTGCTCTGGGTTGCGACAAGTTCGTCGCATGCGGAGGGGCAGGGGTACTGGATACGGCGATACAGTTGGGCCATGTCATCGTTCCGGACTCAGCTGTGCGGGATGAAGGGACGTCGTATCACTACTTGGCTCCTGGTCGCGAGGCAAAGGCGAGCCTAGCAGGACTTGCCGCCATTACGCGGGTTCTGGCCGATCACGATGTTCCATACATCATCGCGAAGACTTGGACCACAGACGCCTTCTACCGCTCGACGCCGGAGAAAATACGGACACGCAAGGCAGAAGGTTGCTTGACTGTCGAGATGGAATGTGCGGCGTTTTTCGCCGTCGCGATGTTTCGTGGCGTCATCTTCGCCCAACTGTTATATGGGGGAGATGACCTAGGTTCCGACAAATGGGATTCAAGGGATTGGACGAAGCAGGCGACGGTCCGTGAGAGACTGTTTTGGTTGGCCGCAGAATCGTGTCTCGCAATTCAGGAGTGAAGTTTCGCACAGGGGGCTAGACGTGATGGCGCAAGTGGATGAACTGATGAACGCGGTCAAAGCGAATGATGTTGACGGTGTGTCAAACATCCTTGCAGAAGATGCTAGTTTGGTGAATACGCGAGTCGATGGGCTCACTGCCTTGTTGACGGCGGCGTATTACGGAGCGAAGGACGTCATCCCGGTGCTGTTGCGCCACGAGGCAGATGTCAATTTCTTCGAGGCTGCAGCGATTGGACAGGTTGAGGCACTAATAGGACTACTATGTCAACGCAAAGCAGCAAGGTGGATTCACACCTCTGCTTGAGGCAGTGCATAATGAACAGGTGGACATGATCGAGGTTTTGATGCAGCACGGTGCCGACGTGCATCTCGCAAAGGACGACGGCGAAACCGCACTAGCGATGGCCAGGCAGTCGGGCAATGGGGAAGTTATCGCGTTCTTGACACGCGTAGGAGACATGTGAGCAGGAGACGCGTGAGGGGGGACGTGCAACTGGTCGACGGTTCCCGTACTGAAGCGTGCCATGTGTGGGCATGCCGATAATGGTGGTCGGGGCGGCGGACAGTCGCAGACGCGCAGAGGAGGTAGCAAATTGTACTACTTCATGTTCGAGGCGGAGCCCAAGCAAGACAGCCCGGAAAAGATGACCTCGGACGGCGCCTTTATCAACTGCTGGGTAAAGGACAACGACGAAAAATCTGCGGTCGAGCAAGCGGTCCGTTACATCGAGGCCCAGGGCTGGGAGATTATCCGGGTGGAAGAGCAGTGTGTGGCTGAACGCGCCTGGTACGTGGATGACGACGAATTTCCAGAGTCGCTTGAGGCGTTTGATCAAGCCCTCCAAGATGGCATTGGTGCTGTGGTTTATCGGTGGTCGGAGGAACAAGGCGACGAAGGGTAGCAAGAGACTCGTTTACTAGGAGAGAGCTGTGTGAAGATCCGAGTAGATGACATTACCGATTCCCAAGTCATTGCGTTGATTGGACAGCACCTGCGCAGTATGGAGGACTACTCACCTGCCGCAAGCATTCATGCACTCGACTTAGACAATCTGCGACGGTCGAACATCACATTTTGGACAGTGTGGGAAGAGGACGAGCTCCTGGGTTGCGGCGCGCTTAAAGACCTTGGCGATGGACATGGGGAAGTGAAGTCGATGCGGACGGCGACGGCGCACCTGAGAAAAGGCGTCGCGCGGTACGTGCTTCAGCACATCGTGGCCGAAGCCCAGCGGCGGGGGTACCATAGGTTGAGCCTGGAAACGGGATCAAACGAAGCGTTCGATCCCGCTAAAAAGTTATACGCTAGTTTTGGATTCGAATGTTGCCGCCCATTTGCAAACTACAAGGAAGACCCGTACAGTGTCTTCATGACGATGGAGTTGTGATGCCTGATCCCATTGTGCTTGCTTCCATGGTGCCTTGGTGAAAGAACAACTGCCACCGTCCATCGATTAACTTCCAGATGCTGCTGCGAAGGGTGTTGCGCATTCTTGTCCGATTCTCGATGCGGTATGTCGTCAACACAACGCCTTCTGCAAGGGGATGGACCTGAAAATCGGACATTGTGACATCCCATGGCTCGAGCCCGCCTTCTACAACACAGTCTTTTTTGTAGATAATGATTCCTGAGCTTCCGATTTCAAAAAACTCGTCGGCCAGCACTTTGGCCATTTCCTCGGGCGTGGTCCGGACATCCGGTTTGATGTGCTGTTGCTCAAGCGCGTGCAGGATTTGCGTCAGGTCTTCCACTTCGCGTACCTCCCCTCGGCACCAGTGTACCTCATACCTTGCGCGAAGCTGTCAATTGTGTGTATCAACTTGTCCTAAAATCGCTGTTTTCGTATTGGCAGCGGCGCATCCTTCGTGCATACTATAGGCGGGTATCGGGAGTGGAGCTCGTGGAGCGCCATTCTCATCTAGTTTCATACCATTGCAGATGAGTTCGACGTGAGAGCGTGCGCACCAATGCGTACCACCGATGGGGCAATGACCCCGCTGCCTCTGGCGCGGTCAGAATCTCTCAGGTCACGCAGCGTCGGGCGATGCAACTCTGGAGAAGCCGCTTCGGTGTTTGCGGCTACCGACGGGGTAACCAGGACGTGGTCGGATGGCAGCTCACCAGCTAGATGGCCAAGTGCGTGCCTGGAGAACTCTCAGGTCGACAAGACAGAGACACGCGAGGAATTGTTTGCGCGTGTCCTTTTTCATGTCTGTACGTAGATCGCGCGTGGGGTGTAGTAATCTGTTGCACCCCAAGAACGAGGAGGGATGGCTATGACACTGCTTCGCACACCGCTCTACCCCGTGTACGCAGAGTTCGGCGCCAAAACGGTTGAGTTTGGCGGATGGGAGATGCCGGTGCAGTTTGCAAGTGGCATCAATGCCGAACACGAAGCCGTACGCCAGCGCGTGGGACTGTTCGACGTGTCACACATGGGTGAGTTTGAGGTGACTGGACCGGACGCAAAGGGGTTTTTGCAGCACCTCATCACCAATGACGCAAGTAAGCTGGAGCCCGGGATGGCGATGTATTCCCCGCTGACGAACGACGAGGGCGGTTGCGTCGATGACCTCCTCGTGTACTGCTTCGCCGACGATCACTACTGGACGGTTGTCAACGCCGGGAACATCGCCAAGGATTTCGCCTGGATGCAGGCTCACGTCGGGACTTACAAGGTCACGGTCATCAATCGGTCGGAGGACATCGCGCTGCTCGCGTTGCAAGGGCCAAACGCCGAATCACTTTTGCAGCCGTTGACCGACACCGCTCTCGCTGACATCCGCTTCTACCGTTTCGCGCAAGGGCAAGTGGCGGGGGTGAACGCCGTGATCTCCCGTACAGGCTACACCGGGGAAGACGGCTTTGAGTTGTACGTTGACGCAGAACAGGCGGTTGGTCTGTGGCATTCGCTCGTCGCGGCGGGTGAAGCGTATGGCCTTGTGCCGTGCGGCCTGGGTGCCCGCGACACGCTGCGGCTCGAGGCCCGGCTGCCGCTCTACGGCCATGAGATCACGGACTCCATCTCGCCGCTCGAAGGTGGCCTTTCACCATTTGTGAAGCTCGAAGCCTCCGACTTTCCGGGCCGCGACGTTCTCGCGAAGCAGAAGGCGGACGGTGTCCCGCGCAAGGTCGTGGGGTTGCAGATGACGGAGCGCGGCATTCCGCGGGCAGGCTATGCCGTCTACGACGGTGACCGCGAAGTCGGCTTCATTACGTCCGGTACGATGTCACCGACCTTGCACCAGGCCATCGGCCTTGCCCTCGTCGCAACGGACGTGGCGACGGTTGGGAATCCGCTCTACGTCGACATTCGCGGCAAACGAACCGCGTGCGAGATTGTGAAGACGCCGTTTTACAAGCGGCCCAAGGCGTAAGCCGTATCTAGAGGAGGCGCACCAGTGAGCACATTCAGCTACATTCCTCACACAGAGGAAGACCAAAAGGCCATGCTGTCCGCGCTTGGCCTGACCGACATCTCCGGCCTCTTCGCTGACATTCCGGAGAGCGTGCGTATGAACCGCCCGCTCGACTTGCCGAAGTCCATGCCGGAGGTTGAACTCGAGCGCCACATGCAGACGCTTGCACGCAGGAACCTCGACCTCAGCCAGGTCACCAGCTTTCTCGGCGCCGGCGCATATGAACACTATCAGCCGAGTGTGGTTGATGCCATCATCAGTCGCTCTGAGTTTTACACGTCGTACACGCCATACCAGCCAGAGATTAGCCAAGGCCTGCTTCAGGCGACCTTTGAGTACCAGACGATGGTCGCCGAGTTGACGGGGATGGACCTCGCCAATGCGTCGATGTACGACGGCCCGACGGCACTCGCCGAGGCGGGGCTCGTCTGCTGCGCACAGACAGGGCGTAACAAACTGCTCGTGGCCCGCTCGGTGCATCCGGAATACCGCGCCGTACTCCAAACTTACGCTTCCGGACAGTCTGTGGAAGTCGTCGAAATTCCGTATGTCGACGGCGTGCTTGACCTCGACGCGCTCTCGGCTGCCTGCGACGAGACGGTGGCTGGAGTGCTCGTGCAGTACCCGAACTTCTTTGGTGCCATCGAAGACCTTGCGGCCATCAGCGATGTCGCACACAAGGCGGGGGCGCTGTTTGTGACGAGTGTCTACCCAATCGCGCTCGGCCTCCTCGAACCGCCAGGCAGCTTTGGGGCGGACATCGTGGTGGCAGAGGGCCAGTCGCTTGGCAACGGGATCTCGTTTGGGGGCCCTTACCTCGGCGTCATGGCCGCGAAGCACGACCTAATGCGCAAGATGCCAGGGCGCATTGTTGGTCAAACGACCGATCACGATGGTCGCCGCGGCTTCGTCCTCACCCTGCAAGCCCGTGAGCAGCACATCCGGCGCGAAAAGGCGACGTCGAACATCTGCTCCAACCAGGCACTGAATGCCATCGCGGCGGCAGTGTTTCTCAGCTACGTCGGCAAGCAGGGGATCGGCGAGCTTGCAGAGCAGAACTACCACAAGGCGCACTACCTGGCGAAACGCCTGGAGTCGCTCCCTGGCGTTGACCGCGTGTTTGACCGGCCGTTCTTCAACGAGTTCGTCGTCCGGCTTGACCGCCCGGTCGCTGAAGTACAAGAGAGAATGCTTGCCGGTGGGTACCTCTTTGGACTTGACCTTGGTCGGTACTACGAAGAGTTGCCGAACACGGTGCTTTTGAACGTGACAGAACTTCGCACGCGAGAAGAACTCGACGCCGTGTGCGACGCTTGGGAGGCGATCCGATGAGTCTTGTCAAAGAGGGAGATTTGCCGCTGATCTTTGAACGCAGCCACCCGGGGCGCACGGCCTATCGCTTGCCTGATCTCGATGTGCCAGTCGTAGATATGAACAGTCTCGGCGCCTATCAGCGCAAGGACGCCCCGCATCTGCCGGAGCTTTCGGAAGTGGACGTGATCCGCCACTTCACCGCTCTGTCGACGCGCAACCACGGTGTCGATTCCGGGTTCTACCCACTTGGCTCCTGCACGATGAAGTACAACCCGAAGCGCAACGAGCGCGCCGCCCGTCTGCCAGGGTTTGCACAGATTCACCCGTATCAGCCGGAGTCGACAGTGCAAGGCGCATTGGCGTTGCTGTATCGTCTGCAACTCGACCTTGCGGAAATCACAGGCATGGACGCCATCAGCT
>JAKAXI010000133.1 GCA_021816665.1 Bacillota bacterium
CCGATCTCGGTTGCCTCGCTGCTTGGTGATTGGCCCGAAGTCAACGGTGTGGCGCTCGAAGGGGAGACCATCCAGACCGCTCACCCTGAGTATGGGGACTGGTATGAGCTGCCACAGCGAGCGAACGATGACGTGACTGTGTCAGTCTACGTCCCGGAGTCAGTGTCCGAGGCGGAACTTCACGCACGACTGGAGGCGACATTTACGGCCGTCGAGTTTGGGGGGCTAACTCTCGGACCGGCTAGGCAGTCCTTCCGAACAGAGGTCGTCGACCCGGCGAGTTGGGAGAATGCGTGGAAAGAGCAGTTTCACGCCCATCGAGTGGGTGAACGGTTGCTCATCGTCCCAAAGTGGGAGGTTAAGGACAAGGAAGTCGAGGAGATTCTTGACAGCGAACACCGATTTCCTGTCATTCTTGAGCCGGGGATGGCCTTTGGCACCGGTCTGCACGCCACCTCGCAGATGTGTCTGGAGGCCCTCGAAGCGGCCGATGTGACCGGACGTACTGTCCTTGACGTTGGCTGTGGCACAGGAATTCTCGCCATTGGCGCAGCTCGTCTCGGGGCAAAGAAGGTGTTTGCGGTCGACCTCGATCCCGTAGCCGTGCTCGCCGCGACGAAGAATGTTGCGGATAACGCTCTGGGGCGCGTGATTAATGTAAGCGAAGGGAATTTGTTGTCGTCGGCCCCGGACATCCACTATGATGTCATTGTTGCAAATTTGCTCCGTGATCCGGTAATTGCTCTGACACCAGGCGCCACAAAGGCGTTGCCGCCGGGAGGGCGGTTCATTACCTCCGGTTACGTCGAATCGCAGCGTTCTGCGGTCGAAGCCGCGCTGACTTCGGCAGGACTTGAAATTCGCCAGACTTTCAACCGCGGCGACTGGGTGGCGACCATGGCGGTGCGTCCGGCTTGATGCGGCGGGTGTTCGTTGCAGATACGCTGATTCCCGGGCAGTCACTAGTGGTGGATGGACAAACAGGTCACCACTTCGCGCGAGTCCTGCGCCTTGAAGTTGGCGAAACTCTCGTGGTATCAGGGGCGAACGGTCCGCACGCCGCCGTGGCTGTCTCTGTGGACGGTAAGGCGGGCACCGCGACCCTGGCAATAGGCGATCCGACTCCCCGCCGCGATCCAAAAGTCCGGTTGCTCATCGTGCAAGCGATGGCGAAGGGAGACAAGGTTGACGAAGTCGTACAGCGCACGACTGAACTGGGAGTCTGGGCAGTGTGGGTTGTGGCCATGGAGCGGACCGTGGGGCGGTTGACCGCCGACCGCGCCAGGGCGAAAGTCATACGGTGGCAGCGAATTGCAGAGGAAGCTGCCAGTCAGTCTCAACGCGACGTCGTACCTCAGGTGGCTTACTATCGATCGGCGCAAGACCTACAGACGCCACTCGCAAGACTCACGGCGCACAGGGTGTTACTGCTCGATGAGCGCGAGACGAAGCGCGGGATTCGGCAGGCGCTGAACTACAGCTTCTCTGAAGATGAGCAATGGGCCGGCCCGGTGGTCTTGGTTGTTGGACCAGAGGGTGGCTTCAGCGACGCAGAGCGTGCGTGGTGGGCCGATACGTTTCTGGCGCAGTCGGTCACTCTTGGCGGTCGTATCTTGCGCACGGAGACTGCGGGTTTGGTCGCAGCTGCGGCCGTGTTCTGCGAAACCGGGGAGTTAGGGGGGTGACGGAACATGCCGACTGTCGCACTGCATACACTCGGGTGTAAAGTCAACTTTTACGATACGGAAGGTATTTGGCAGACCTTTCAGCGCGCTGGGTACACGCAGGTTCCGTTTGAAGAGCGGGCAGATGTGTACGTGATTAATACGTGTACCGTGACGAATACTGGCGACCGCAAATCGCGTCAGATGATTCGTCGTGCAGTGCGGACCAACCCTGATGCAACAGTCGTTGTAACGGGGTGCTATGCGCAAGTTGCGCCGCTTGAAGTCGCAGCGATTGCGGGCGTCGACCTCGTGGTTGGCAATGACCGCAAGTCCCAGATCGTCTCGCTCGTGGAGGCAGTTCGCAAGGAACAAAACCCGTATGCTGGAACAGAAGAAGCTGCTCAGCCGGTCCTGCCTCAGGTTGGAAACATTCTGCGCACTCGCACGTTCGAAGAGATGGACGTGCCGTGGTTTGAGGAGCGCACACGGGCAAACCTGAAGATACAGGACGGCTGCAACAACTTTTGCACGTTCTGCATTATCCCGTACGCGCGTGGATTAGTGCGCAGCCGCAAGCCGGAAAACATCGTAGCGCAGGCAAGGAAGCTGGCGAAGGCGGGGTATCGAGAGATCGTGCTGACCGGAATTCACACGGGCGGGTACGGCGCTGACCTCGATGGTTACAGACTCGCTCACCTCTTGCGCGCGCTCGAAAACATTCCGGAGCTGTACCGCGTACGAATCTCTTCGATTGAAGCCAGCGAAGTGGACGAAGAGCTAGTCGACGTGCTCGGGTCTTCCAAGAAAGTCTGCAAACACTTGCACATCCCCTTGCAGGCTGGGCACGACGCGGTGCTAAAGCGGATGAATCGCCACTACACGGTCGATGAGTTTGCCAAGACGCTCTCAGAGCTGCGCCAGGCATTGCCTGAACTCGCTGTCACGAGCGATGTCATCGTCGGCTTCCCAGGCGAAACGGATGAACAGTTTGCCGACACGATGCGCTTTATCGAAGAGCAGCAGTTCTCACAGTTGCACGTGTTTCCGTATTCCGTGCGCAAAGGTACGGCTGCAGCGCGTTATACCGATCAGGTGGGGGCTATTGTGAAAGAGGAGCGGGTACGGCGCCTGCTCGCGTTGTCTGAGCAGTTGACACTGAGGTATGCACAAAAGTTTGTCGGCCGCACGCTGGAAGTCATCCCCGAGGAGCCGCTGGCGGTGGCTGAAGCCAGAAATAACGGCCGTGCGTCGTCCTGGACTCCAGGGGCTAACGAACCCGTTTGGATGGTCGGCCACGCGGATAACTACTTGAAAGTTGCCTTTTCGTTGCCGCGCGGAACTTCAGCTTCGGACTGGGTGGGGGAAGTGTGTACGGTTCGCTTGACGGAAGCAGACAGTGACTTGCAGACTGGGACTGTCGTGGGCCGAGTCACTTCGTCAGATGATCAATCTGATGCAGCGAGAGAGGAAGGTCGATACGCATGACCAAAGTGGAGCGGGCAGCGGGTGGATTGGTGGTGCGTGGTGAAGCAGGCGCCTTGGAGGTGTTGTTGATAGACGACGCGTACGGCAAGGTGGCGTTCCCCAAGGGACACCTCGAACCCGGCGAAACTTGGGAAGAGGCAGCTGTCCGGGAAATTGCGGAAGAGACCGGGATCGAAGCGCATGTCCTTGCACCACTTGGGCGCGTCCAGTATGTCATCAAACGCGATGGCGCAGACGTACGTAAGGAAGTGCGCCTGTTTCTCCTGCGCGCGGTCGATGAGTCAGATGAACCGACGCCCCAGGTCGAGGAACTTGAACGCGCCTACTATATGCCTTGGACGCAGGCGCAGGCCCGCCACGACGAACTTGGTTATGACAACTGGCGATGGGTGTTTCAGAAGGCCGCACTGCAACTGACGTGGCACGGGAACGGCTGGGAGTCAGTGCGACGCCTTGAACCGGACAAAGACAGGGGTCAGTTGGCTGCCATTTGGCCGAGTGTGTCGACTTGGGTCGAGGCATTCGTCGAGTCCGTGCGCGATGAACTGTCGGCGACGGCTCCAGATTTGGCTCCTGAAGGTTCAGGGTGGCGAATCACCGCCAAGCATGACGTGTCACTGCCGCGCGCCATCGTGGAACCCAAGCCCGCCCTGCTGGCCGCAATCGAGCATACGCTGCTGAAGCCGGAAGCGAGCCGAGTGGACGTTGAGAACCTCTGTAGAACCGCTGCAAAGCACCACTTTCACGCGGTTTGCATCAACCCGCAGCACGTCGCGGCGGCAAAAGCTGTCCTTCAAGACAGTGACGTAGCGGTCTGTACGGTGGTCGGGTTCCCGCTTGGCGCGGCTCACCCGGACGCACTTCGGGCCGAGACCAAAGCAGTAATTGCAGCGGGAGCAACGGAAGTAGACCTTGTCATTCCGGTCGGTTCGATGCGGGAAGATGACGTGTGGAGCGTCGCCGAGGCGGTCAAAGTTGTCGCTGAGTCGGCGCACGCTCATCCGGGGGTACTGGTGAAAGCGATCTTGGAGACACATTTTCTGTCTGTTGGCCAGGTGGTGAAAGCTTCCCTCGTGGCTGTTGCAGCTGGCGCCGACATGGTCAAAACGTCGACCGGCTTTGCCCCGTCTGGCGCTCGGTTGTTGGACGTGGCAATGATGGCGGCAGCGGCTGGTCCCGGTCATGGCGTGAAAGCGGCTGGCGGCGTTCGCACGCGTGAGGCGGCACTCGAGTTTCTGCGCTGGGGTGCGACGCGACTCGGGACGTCATCGGGCCCGTCGCTGGTCCGGGAGTAACCACTCCACAAGCGCGGAAAACTGGCGAATGAATGGCCATGCCAGGATCGTACACACAATGTTGAAGACCGTGTGTGCGTTCGCGACTTGGCGAGCTGCATTTCCACCGAGAGCCACAATTACGTCTCCGAAGCCCTCGAGGAAAAGCACGCCGAGCACTGCGCCGGCGGCGTTCAAAAGGACGTGCGCGAGTGCAACCTGGCCTGCCGAGCGCGGTTGACCAATCGCAGCGACGACCGATGTCACACACGTTCCGACGTTGGCGCCGAGGACGATCGCGATGGCTCCTTCGATCGGAATTAAACCGTCCATGGACAAGGCCATCGTGATCACGGTGGTCGCCGTACTAGACTGCAGCATCGCACTCGCAACAAAGCCCGTGAGCAAGGCGAGCCATGGATTGTCGCCGGCAGTCTCCAACCAGTTGGCGAACCATGGCATGCTGGCGACGGGGTGAAGGGATTCGACGAGGACCTGCAGCGAGATCAGGATTCCAGCAAAACCTGCTAACGCCAGACTTGGTGGGACAAGCGCAGGCCGTCGTAGAAGACGGGCAGCAATCAGGCCTGCGATGCTGACTGCTAAACACGGTACAGCAAAATTCCAGAGTGGAAACGTGAGAAGTTGAGGCGTCAGCGTAGTGCCTACGTTGGCGCCGAGGACAACGCCAACCGCGTCGCGAAAGAGCAGATTGCCGCCAGCAACGAGGCCGACGGTGATCGCTGTGACTGCGGAACTGCTCTGAAGCACAGCCGCGACGGCTGTGCCAGTGATGATCCCGCGCGAGGGAGTGCCGGCGAAGCGCCGCAGAATCTGTGGCAAGCGGCCATTCGCGAGGCCTTCAAGACCTGTGCGCATCACGCGCAAGGCGGAGATGAAGGCAACTACGGCAGCAAACGCCGCTAGAAAGTTCCATGTCATAGGCACTCCCCCCGTCGTTTATGGCTATGTTCGAGTTTGTCCTGCGATGACAAGCGGCTTAATCGCTCGAGGGTGCGGTGAGAAAACCGTGTCGAAACGCTGATTTCGCAGGAATTCTGTGGGATTTGTGTGTTTGACACCCCTTTTTCGGCTGTACTATAATCATTCTGACCGACGGTTTGCGTCTGGGTTGGAGGGAGGGAGAGAGAATGTCCGAAATTAAGGTTCGGAAGAATGAATCCCTGGACAGTGCGCTGCGCCGCTTTAAGAAGCAGACTGCTAAAGACGGGGTTTTGGCTGAAATGCGCAAGCGCAAGCACTACGAGAAGCCGAGCGTGGCGCGCAAGAAGAAGTCCGAGGCTGCAGCACGGAAGAAGAAACGCGCATTCTGATTGCACCACTGTGCAGACGTTGATGAGGAGGCCGACGCATGGGGACGTTGTCTGAGAGACTATCGGACGACATGAAACAGGCGATGAAGGACAAAGAAAAGGTTCGTTTGTCCGTGATTCGAATGGTGCGGGCGGCAATCCGAAACAAGGAGATTGACAGCGGTGCATCCCTGAACGATGAAGAGGTTTTGGCTGTCGTACAAAAAGAACTCAAACAGCGTCGGGACTCCCTCCAAGCGTTTGAGAATGCAGGTCGTGACGACCTGGCAGACGCGGCCAAAGAGGAAATTCGGATTCTTGAAACGTACTTGCCTGCCCAGTTGTCCGAAGAAGAGGTGCGCAGCATTGCGATGCGTATCATTTC
>JAKAXI010000134.1 GCA_021816665.1 Bacillota bacterium
GTATCGGAACTGCGGCGCCTCGTACAGAGTTTGGTCGAGTCCTCTTCGTCCGCGTTGTATCCTGCGATGACTGAACGCCACGATCTTTAGCTGGAAGTCATTCATGGTTGGACTGAATCCAACGAACCGTGTATAATGGGTCAAAATCGTTGGAGATGAGGAGACACCATGACTGGCGTACAGTTTCAATTGAATCGTCTGTTGTTCGAGCGCGGGATGAACGTACCTGCACTCGTTAAAAAAAGCGGTGTGAACCGAAACACCCTGTACGCTATGAAAAACAACGCCCTCAGTAGGGTCGACCTCGACGTCCTTGAGCGCGTCTGCAACGCACTCCTTTGCTCTCTGTCTGAACTCGTTGTGTACGACCCAGCTGAGTCAGAAGAGCGCCCCGTGATCCGCTTTGACTCGTCGTTTCGGCGCGAGCGGGAGGGGCGTATTTTTATTATTTCCGGTCCGTCTGGCGCAGGTAAAAACACACTCATCAACCAGTTGAAAAGCCTGCACCTTGGCGTGCACTACATTCCATCTTTCACGACGCGCTCGCTGCGCCCGGGTGAGGTGCAGGGCAATCCTTATCACTTTGTCGACTTGGAGTCATTTCAGAAAATGATCGAGGCGCATGAGTTCCTGGAGTACGAGCAGATTCACGGCAACTACTACGGTACGCATGCGAAGTCCTATGAATACGCCATTCAGCATGGCTACGACGTTCTCAAAGACATCGATGTCAATGGCGCCCTGAACTTCCGTAAGTGGTTTCACGACCATGTAGTGCTGATCTACGTTCGCCCGACTGACTTGTCCACCCTGCAACGGCGACTGTCTGACCGCGGCGATTCAGACGAAGACATTCGTTTGCGTTTGAAGCGAATTGAATTCGAAGAGTCGAAGCGCGATGAGTTTGACTACCTGATCTATAACGATGACGTGTCGTTGGCACGGAAAAGCCTCCTTGACATTCTGACGGCAGAAGGGGTTCTGTGAGATGGCTGTGCGGGGAGGACGCCGTTCCTCGCTGCAGAGAGTGGACAAGCTCAGATATGCGGGGCGATTGATCACCGCCTGCCTAATCCTGTGTGCAGCCATGCTGATGCTGCCCATTCCTTCTGCGGCGGCAGCAACCACTGGGCTGCAGCACGTTTCTGTCGGATTTCGCGGTTACTACGGCAAAAACTCGTGGGTGCCAGTCACCGCGCAAGTCTCGAATCCGGGCCCCGCGACCGCAGCACAACTGACGATTAGCGTCTCATCGGACATTAGTTCGACCCGCAATGCCTCTGGCACGTTGCATTGGGCGTTCAGTTTGCCAGCGCACAGCACCGTCAACAAACAGGTCTTGGTGCCAGGATTCCTGATCGGAAACGGCAGTCTGAATCTCGTCATCAACGGCGTGGTACGAAACTCCATTCCGCTCGCAGGCAATGCGCTCGGTAACGTCGCATTGGTCGTCGTGCTGTCGCATCAAGCACAAGTGGCGCAGACTCTGCTTGGCAGTGAAAACAGCACGACAGCTGCACCTGTGCTACCAGTTACGATCGCGCCGAGTGCATTTCCTGCCAGTATCGATGGACTGAGCGGTTTAACAGCCATTGTCAGCACTCCAAGAGACCTAGCTGAGCTGTCACCCACGCAAACCGCCAGCATCCAGTCTTGGGTGAGGCTTGGCGGACTGCTGATTGTGACAAACACGCTTGGCGAAGGTGCCCCGTGGAGCGGGTGGTATCCTCTCACCGCAGCACCTGCTCACAAGGTGTCAGGTTCAGGACTTGAACTGTTCATCGGCGGGACGCAACTCCCAGCACCGAAACTCACAATCCAGGCTGCGCCCTACTCCCTTGCCCCAGGGGCGAGTTTGTGGGCCGAAACAGGCGTGCAACCGCTCATCGCGGAACAGAGCGAAGGACGCGGAACCGTGGTGCAAACGTCGTTTTCACCATCGGATCCGGCGCTTGTGGTTTGGCCAGGCATTGGTACACTGTGGACAACGTTGCTCAAGATGGGTGGTTCGCAAAGTCAGAGTGCGCTGCCAGACTATTTATCTCCTACTGGTGTGTTTTCACTGGCCTCCGCGAGTGAGGGATTGACGCCGTTGCGAGTCCCGTCGCTGCGGTTTTGGGCTACGCTGTTTGGGATCTACGTCCTCTGTGCTGGACCGCTCCTGTTCTTTCTCTTGCGCAGGTTAAGGCGACAGCCAGCAGCGTGGGTCGTTCTGCCAGTCTTCAGTGTGTTGGTGACGGTCGGGATTTATCTCTTTGGCGCTTCGCAGCGACCCACTGGGATGCTGACGGAGGGCGCAGGTATCCTCGACTTGGTGGGCAATGGCCAGGCAGAGGCGTACGGCGTTCGCGCGATGATGTCGCCGCGCGTCTCAACTTTTGACGTTGTGGTACGCCAGCCCATGCTCGCTCTGCCGCTTGTCGAGCACAACAACGGGGTGTCGGAAGAAGAGTCCACTTTGATTGGGAGTGGAACGCGCATCTCCTTTCGCAGGGTGTCGCGATGGGGTGTTCGTTACAGTTATCTAGCCGGGGCAGTCAAAGGGCAGGGGGAACTTTCGGCGGCACTCGCGAATGACCTTGGAACTCTGATTGGCACGGTTCAGAACCACACTCCCTACACGCTAAACGACGTCGCCATCGGTTGGAACGGAGCTCTTTATGAACTTGGCGATTTGAAACCGGGCGCAACAGCAGTGGTTCCATCAACGCAGAGTACGATTCTCAAGACAGGGAATTGGCTCAGCGCCTACAGCGGATATAACCACGACATCACGCGCTCGATTGGCCGTTCGATCGGTTCACTTGCAGGTACCGAGCAGTTGCTGTACTCGGATATCGGCATTAACTCTGCGCTCATTGTCGCGACGACGCGAGACACGACGCCGGGGCTCGGAAGTGTGGTTGCGTTTGAGCCGAAGGCCTCTGATCAGACGTTAACGCTAGTGCGCCAGTATGCGAATGTTGTGCAAGCCGGAGAAGGCGGGGTGCGAAGTACGTGATTCAGGCACTCAATCTAAGCAAACGTTACGGTCGATTTATGGCTGTACAGAACTTGAATTTAATGGTGCGTCAAGGAACGGTGTTTGGCCTTGTCGGCGAGAATGGGGCAGGTAAGACCACGACCCTGTCGATGTTCGCGACCTTGACTGCGCCCACATCGGGACGAGCCTATATCGATGGGTTTGAGATCACGAGCCAGTCCCAAGAGGTCCGGCGCAGTGTCAGTTACATGCCGGACTCGTTCGGCGTGTACGACGATTTGAGCACCGCGGAGTACCTTGAGTTCTACGCGGACTGTTATGGGGTACCCAAACAGGTTGCACGGAGAAGAAGCATCGAGATGCTCGAGTGGGTTAACTTGGTCGATCAGCGTGGCACATACGTCAATGCGCTCTCCAAGGGGATGCAACAGCGGCTGGAAATTGCCCGCTGTCTGATGCACGACCCACAGGTGTTGATTCTCGATGAACCGGCTTCTGGACTCGACCCAAGGTCGCGTATCGACATGCGCGGCGTATTGCAGCGACTACGAGAACTCGGTAAAACCATTCTCATCAGCTCACATATTTTGTATGAACTGAGCGAGATCTCGGACGAGATCGGCATCATGCGCGGCGGTGAATTGGCCGCAGTCGCGAGCGTCACCGCACTGTTGGAGCATTCGAGTGCCCATCGTCGACTATGGTTGGCCGGGGACGCAGACAAAGCTACGTGGGAGCACTTGCTCCGCGCCGACAACTGTGTGCGAAACATACGCTATGCAGAGGGCGGAGTGGAAGTCACCTACGCGGGTACAGTTGAGCAACAAGCGGGGTTAATGCGTTACTTGGTAGAGCAAGGGGTCAAGTTGTACCAGTTCGCAGAGCGTCCGACAGACATTGAAGCGCTGTTTCTGCGCTTGACCGACCAGGCGGTGAACCTGCTGTGAACATCAACCCGCTCTTGCGGAAAGAGTTTCGCCAACGTATGCGCACAAATCGGGCGCCGTTTGTGATTACCGCGTACACCGTTGTGATGTCCCTGTTGACGTTTTTTCTGCTCTACGAAAACGTCCAAGGTCAGCTGTTGCCGCTTTTGCCGGTGCGCTCTGAACAGGTGTTTGTGATTCTCAGTCTATTGCAAATGATGGTCGTGGCGCTCATGACACCAGCGTTTGCAGCGGGATCTATCTCAGGGGAGCGAGAGCGTAGAACCCTGGTCGTACTCCTGACCACACCGCTTTCGCCTCTGCGCATTCTCGGCGGGAAAATCCTGTCTTCCAGCGCACTTTTGGGTTTGCTCTTGGTGACCACGCTGCCCCTTTACAGTCTGGTCTTTTTGTTCGGTGCCGCAGTGCCAGCCGAAGTTGTCGCTGTGTTCGCGTTTCAGCTGTTTACCATTGTCCTAATCGCGACTTTGAGCGTGTTGTGGTCGACGATTGCGCTGCGCTCCGGTTGGAGTACTGTGCTCTCGTATGCTACCGTAGGATGGATGGTGTTGGTATCGGGCGCAGTCGGATATGGACTGCAGATTATTTCAAAGCGGGATCCGATGGAGTTTTTTGCCGCCCACTGGGCCGTCATTTTTCTCTCCCTCAACCCGCTGTGGATTGAGGCTTCGTTTGAGGCCGCTGTGAACGCCCCCGCTCACGCATGGGTAGAGTTTGTCGCGTTCTACTGCCTGTTAGCGTTGCTGCTAACCTTGCCGAGCATCTGGCGATTGCGACCGCAGGCACTCCGAAAGTTGCCGGCTGTCAAGCGGTTGAGTGAGCAGGACTACGAATGAGAAGAGCGCGCGGTTTCTTTTTTGCGCGGTTCGTATTAAAATCGTTCTGTCAGTGAAACATCTGTCAGGTAAAGTGTATGAAGAGGGGCGAACACATGCGCGCACGGCAACTTGTATTGGTCAACATCTTGATTATCCTCATCGTGGCCGCCTTAGTCGCGGGAGGGTTCTGGTACTTTTATAATCAGAACAACTACATCCACGTAAGTGACGCGACGGTGACAGTGCAATCCCAAGATGTCGTGGCCACCGCGACCGGGAAGTTGACCGAGTGGACGCCGCAGGACGGCACGAGTCTCTCGGCCGGACAGGTGATTGGTGTCGAGACGCTCCCAACGGGGCAAAAACTCAATATCACAGTTCCGCAGGGCGGACAGGTGTTGAAAACCGATGCTGTCCCGGATGAGGTTGTATCCGCGGGAACCTTGTTGGCAGTCGTCGGCAACCTGAACCAGGAGTACATTGAGGCAAATGTCAGGGAAACAGAGATTCGCCACGTCGCGGTGGGACAGACTGTCGACATTGCAATTGACGCTTATCCGGGGACCACGTTCACCGGAACCGTCACACAAATTGGCGAACAGACAGCAGCCCAAACGTCACCGTTCCCGTCAGCGCAGTCGTCTGGAAACTTCACGAAAGAGGTTCAGCGCATACCTGTGGACATCTCCTTACAGGATAAGCAGGGGAAAAACGTTTTGCCAGGGATGAACGCGTCTGTCCGGATTCACCGCAACTGACCCGATCTTACTGAATTTGTAACCTTGGCGTAAGGCAAGACGATGGGAGTGAAGGACATGAATGGCACTTTGCTCGGGGTTATTGCCCTGGGGCTTGTCTTGGTGTGTCTGTGGATCTGGATGAATATCCTTCTGACGCGCCCGAAGCGTCGGTCAGTGGCAGAAGATGCGCGAAGCCGCGTGCCACAGGCCCAGTCCGAAGTGTCTGAAGAACGTGACCCTGACAAATCGCATGATCATACGCTGTTAACTGCCTCGTCAGGAGGGGGATTGGCAGGACCGGAAGCCGCCCCGGAAGTAGTAGCCGCTGCAGGGGCGTTGGCAGGGGGGCCACTCGCGCGTCCAAATGACTCATCTGAGACGACACAGGAGGTAAACCGCAGGTCGTCCGCCAGCGACGCTCAAGACCTCGAGGTTGTCTCTAGCCGGCGCGACACAGGGAAGACGCCGAAGATCTTTGACCGATCACAGACTCACCCGTTTCGCATGAACACCTTCGTCGCGCCCTCGTTTGAAGAGAAGACTTGGGTGGAGTCGTTTTACCGACTTCACGAAGACCCTTCCGTGGTCGGTTGGATTGCGTTTCATAACAACTCGGTGGGTGCGTCTGACA